>JBDUCK010000053.1:0-14762 GCA_040003485.1 Ferruginibacter sp.
AGGGAAGACGAAAATATTATTACCCACGAAGAAGTATTAGCAGCCGCCAAAGAAGCCGAACCAAAACTTACCCATATCTTCAAAGAACTGGTAGCACAGTTATAATTTCTGCATGAAGCAACTATTTTTTTCTTTACTGTTTATTGCCGGTTTTGCTAATGCATATTGCCAGGTCCGGGGTTTGCCCCGTGGCTTAAATCCTACTTTTGGGCAAGGTACCAGGGCGAATGATAAAGCTCCGAGAAAGGATACCATTTCCTTTGAACACCGGGATGACAGGAAAGATTCTATCAGCGTTATTTATCGTTACCTGGATAGCACCCGTAGAAATAATTTAGATTCTTCGGTAAATGATTTTGATAAATATTATTCTGTCCCATCAACGTATCAGTACCTGGGTAATAATGGTGCCGCGGCATATTCTTTAATCTTTAAACCTTATGCCAAACCCGGCTGGGATGCAGGGTTTCATTCATTTGATATTTACCGGTTTACCCTGGAGGGTACAAAATTTTATAAAACCCGCAAGCCGTTTTCCATGCTTAGCTATCAACTGGCTGCAGGTAAGGAGCAGATGATAAAAGCAATGCACACACAAAACCCCAGCCCCAATTTAAATGTGGGGTTCGATTACCGCATCATAACCGCACCGGGCCTCTTCGTTTCTCAAAACAACAGCCATAATAATTTCAGGATTTTCAGTAATTACCAGGGCACTTATAAGAGATACAATGGCTACCTTATATTGGTGGGCAACACCATCAGGGCATCGCAAAATGGCGGCATACAAAATGATTCTTCTCTTTTTAATCCCAACCGGAAACAACGTTTTACCGTTCCCGTAAATATCGGCAACCGTCCCGATTATCAACCCAATCCTTTTTCAACAAAAATAAATACCGGTAATATAAATACTGATTTTACTTTTTTTCTGCGGCAGAGTTACGACCTGGGGAAGCGGGACTCTTTGCAGATAAATGACAGTACAACAGAATATTTATTTTATCCTAAACTCCGGCTGCAGCACAGTTTTACTTATAGCACTTATAAATATAATTTTAATGATATCGTAGCCGATTCTGTTATTTACCAAAACTGGTACAATGTAAAATTGCCGGACCCTGTAGATACTTTTTCATTGCGTGAAAAATGGTCTGTTATCAGCAATGATTTTTCTCTTGTGCAGTTTCCTGATACAAAAAATACCAACCAGTTTTTCCTGGCAGGCGCCACCCTGCAGAATATTAAGGCAGAATTAAAAGTGGGTAATAAAACCTTTTACAATATTTCTTTTCATGGCGAATACCGTAACCGCACCCGTAATAAATTATGGGATGTATTGCTGAAAGGAGAATTTTATCTGAATGGGCTTAACACCGGGGATTATAGCGCATATGCCACACTTGCCAGGCATCTTAATAAAAAATTGGGCGATGTAAACCTGTTTTTCAGTAATGTGAACCGCACGCCTTCGTTTGTTTTTGACACCAGGTCTTCTTACAACCTGGGCAATACAGATAATTTTAATAAAGAAAATATTACTTCATTTGGAGCCACTGCCAACAACCCTTTTGTGCAGCTCGGGTTTACTAATTATCTTATAACCAACTATAGTTATTTTACAGACTATTACCATACCGCTCAATACAGTAAGCCTATAAATCTAATCCAGGTATCCGCTTCAAAAAAAATTAAGCTGAATAAAAAAATTAATTATTATGGTGATGCGGTAGTGCAGCAAACTGACCCTAATGCACCTGTAAAAGTTCCGTTGATATTTACAAGAAGCCGGTTGGCTTTTGAAGGAATTTTTTATAAAAATTTATTTCTCAGTGCCGGGCTGGAAGTAAGATATTATACGCCTTACAAAGCAGATAATTATTCGCCTGTTGTTGGCCACTTTGTTCCGCAGGATAGTGTAACTATAAAAAACCTCCCGGATGTTGCGGCCTTTCTTCACTTTCGTATAAAAGGCTTTACTGCCTATCTGCGTGCAGAAAATTTAAATACAGTTAGTACCGTAAATGGCTTTGGCTTTATCAATAATAATTTTGCTGCACCGCATTATCCTACCCAGCAAATGATGATCAGGTTGGGTATACAGTGGTGGTTTATAAATTAGGCAATAATACAATTTCAATAGTACTCTGATAAAATTATAAGTTAAAATAACTGCTGCCAGCTTCACTATTCAGTAATTCCTTAACTTTACCGGGTGAAAAAATTACTGCTCTCCATAATAACCATAATGTATCTAACGGTGTCCTCGGGCATTGCTATGGAGATCCATTACTGTATGGGCAAAAAGGCAGGGGTAGATTTTTACAAATCTGAAAAGCAAGCCTGCAGCAAATGTGGGATGAACGGAAAAAAAGGCGGCTGCTGCAATGACGAACACAGGTTTTATAAACTGGCAGATGCGCATAAAAATATTATCAACGATCTTTATTTTAAATCGCCGGTTGTTATAATTACACCCATAATACCATCAGCATATACGCTGGCTCTTTTTTCAAATACCGTCACTTCTCAATATTACACTGCCTCCCCACCTTATAAAATGGGGGCACCAATTTATCTTCGCAATTGCGTTTTCCGGATTTAAAATTTTAATAATGCTGTTTTCTCCGTTATGGAGAAACCTGCCAAGGCAGGTGATATTATTATTAAAAATTTTAAATTATTTACAATGAAAAATATTTTTTTAGCAATCGCTCTTCTATTTTCTTTTGCTGCAAATGCACAGGTGTCTAAAGTAAACCTTCAGGCCAGCGGCCTTACCTGCAGTATGTGCAGCAACGCCATTAATAAAGCACTTAAATCACTGGACTATGTAGATAAAGTGTATGCTAATATTAAAAATTCTTCTTTCGATATTTCTTTTAAACCTAATGCCAAAGTAAATTTTGACGAATTAAAAAAGAAAGTAGAAGGCGCAGGCTTTTCTGTGGCAAAACTTTCTGCTACGGTACATTTTAGCAACCAGGCAATAGCACCTGACCAACATGTAAATATTGATGGCATGGCCATTCATTTTTTAAATGTGAAAAGCCAGACATTAAATGGCGATAAGGTTTTGCAGGTAGTAGACCGTGGATATGTATCAGCCAAAGCTTTTAAAACGAACGAACTGTTCACCACTATGCAGTGCTATAAAACAGGTGTAGCTGGCAGTTGTTGCACCAAAGATGGCCTGGCTGCAGGTACCAGAATATTTCATGTGACCATTTAGGAAGCTATCAGGCAGATGGAAATTGAAGGCTGTTAAAGCTTTTCAATTTCCATTTCTTTAAAGTTTGCAAACAGCTTCAGGCTGATTTATTAAATCTCCAATTTTAGTATCATGAAATCAATAACAATATTGTTGTTCCTGTTTGTATGTAATAAATTATCTGCACAGGAGCTGTTTGTTTTTTCCGAGCCAGCAAGTAATATGGCTACAAAAAGCATCGGCCTCCGCTTAAATAATAATTTAGAAAGAATAAGTGCAACAGGTAAATACAATTATTATTTAAATCCCGAAATAATGTGGGGAGCTACAAAAAAATTAATGCTTCATGCCGAAGGTTATTTTAATAATAGTACTGCAACATTTAAAGCTACTGGCGGCGGAGCGTATGCCAAGTACAGGTTTTACAGCCAGGATGAAGTGCATAGTCATTTCAGAATGGCAGCCTATGCACGGGCAACGTATAACAACAGCGCTGTAAGCCAGGCAGGCATTGATTTTGATGGCTATAACAGCGGTTATGAAGCAGGTATAGTTTCTACAAAACTGATAAATAAAGTTGCTTTATCTGCCGGTGGATCTTTTGTACATGCTACTGATAACGGCAGCAATAAATTTTATTATGGCAATAATAACCGGAATGCCATTGCGTATAATTTTTCTCTGGGCAAATTATTGCTACCAAAGGAATACGTGAGTTATAACCAGACAAATGTAAATGGAATGCTGGAACTGTTGGGGCAAACAAACCTGGCAACGGGCAAAAGTTTTATTGATCTTGCGCCATCTGTGCAGTTTATTATTCTCAGCAAAATGAGAGTAGATGCAGGGTATAAATTTGCTTTGGTAAAAGACCTGCAACGAACCAGCACACAGGGCTTTTTATTAAGGATTGAATACAACCTGTTCAATGCATTTAAATAAATTTGATTTGGTATTGAACCGAATTTAAGTTTGGGCAGCAGCCACGCCGTGAATTAACTGGTCCAGATAATGTGCTTCAAAATATTTTCGGCAGATGGTAGTTGCTTCAGATAAAATATTTTGTAAAGCTGCGCTGTCTTCGCCTAAAACGGTATAGGCTTTTTGCTGTGCTTCATTTTGCGGTATGGCATCAAGCTGTTGCAGGGCTTCTGTAACGGCAATAATTTTTAAACCTTTATCTTTTAATTTCCCTAATTCGGCTATCATCCAGCTTAATGCCAGGAAATAATTTTTTTCCAGCAAAAGAAAATAAGTGTTATTTCCTGCATCGGGCATTTTATTAAAAGCAGAATTTACAATTTCAGGCACCAGGTAATTATTTATATTCTCATCGGGAATATGGCTATCCGTTAGTTGTATTGCACCCTGCAATGCCTGTGGATAAATACTTAGCCATCTTAATTTTCTGCGAAGCGCATGCACTTCAGCTTCTATCTGTGTAAAACCTTTACTGGTAGCCAATATCAGCACTTTAATCACTTCAATAGAACTGGTGTAAAAATCCATTATTCCTTTCACTTCATCTTTTGGCTGCAGCCAACCGGCGCCCTGGAGTCTTGTTCTTATTTTTTCAACACTGCTTTCTTTTTCTCCTATCCATTTGCTTTCTATTAAAATATCATTCAGCCGTTGGATTTTTTCTCTTGATTGCGCCTGCAGGTATTCTGTAATGTGAGCCATCGCCGGGTCTGCAGCAAATTCTTTTGCAAAAGAATCATAATAATCTATGGCGCCCAGGGTATCTTCCAGCAATTTAAAATGTACTTTTATTTTTTCAAATCTTTTCCTGTTATGAATACCGGCATATAATTTTGCCAAACCTTCCAGCATAAAAAGTGGCGTACGTGCATTATTACTGTACAACCATAATCCCGGATTTTTTTCTTTGGCTGCCTGTGCAAAAAGTGCTTCAAGTTTAAGGAGATAAAATTCAAATCTTGCTAAACCATTTTTCATGTTTTGATAATTTATTAAAAATTATTGTTCAAAATATGCCACTGTACCGCCTACCCATGTTTTATCTTTATTGTACCGGGTTCCAATCATTTTGCCTTTGCTTAGCCGTGCCAGGTTATGCACTGCAATTGGTCTTGCCCATTCGTCTTTCCAGAAATAAAACAGCCTTATCTCTGCTTTTGCGGGCTCATCCATCGTTTTAATAATGGGTGCATAATTTACCTTTCGTTGCAATATCCAGTTTTCCGGATCTTTTATTGTATCAATATCAGCCTGCGTTACATCAATTACCACGCCCATGCCCGCAAAAGAAAATAAGGGTTTGAGCACATAATTTTTTAAGTCAACCGGTTGTGTTACTTCGTTTAAAAAAAAAGTATCAGGTACATAAGGATTGTCTATAAAAGGCAGGGTGAATTTACTGATGCGGTAAAACCAGTTTGGATGTGGCACCCATTCTACATCATATTTTTTGGTAAGGTCTATAATATTTTCCAGGCCTTGCTGTTGCTGCAGGTCATCAAAAATAAGGCGGTTGTAGATCCGTTGTACTTCTGTTTTTTTGCCATTATTATCATAGTAAAGTTTGCTCCCTTCTGCTTTTAATTTAGTAAGACAAACCGTTTTTATGTCCAGCAATTTTTCTGTACAATAAAAATCGATCCGTGTTTTTTGCTGCTCCGGGTAAATCTCTAATAATATTACATTCTCCGGCTGATGATCGCCAATAATTATTTCTTTTAATAATGCTATATAAGATTCCCGGTTGTAATCATTTAAGTAAGAAGAGTAATGGGCAGGCACATTTGCATAGATCCTGGTAAGTTCGCTATGATAAGCCTGGAATGCAAACAGCGTAGGAAAACCCTGCATCTCTATTAACTGTGGCTCCAGTTCTCCGGCAGCATTTTCGCAAATGCCAAAATCAAATACAAGGCATTGGGGATGATCGTCTTCGCCTGGAACCATTAAATCTTTTGGTATGCTACGCTGGGTGAGTTGTTTAAAATTTGGCGCTACCAACACATCAATAATATCTTCGCAGGCCTCCAGCATTTTTTTTGTAAAATCTTTTGGAACAAAAATAGGCGTCTCTGCATTTCTAAATTCAAGGGCGCCTGGATGAAGGCCTTCTACCTGTTGCATGTAAGCCTGGTATTTATCTTCTGTAAAATTTTTATTGAATAATGATCTTAGTGATTGTTCCATACTGAACATTTTAAAAGTATTCACTAAAAATAATGATTATTAATCATTGTAAAAATTCTAAACCGTATATTAGATGAGCTGCTGTTAATAGGCGGAAGGCAGCTAAAGCGGCGTTAGCTAAAACTGCTGATGCGTAATTCTTTTCAGGAATAAATTATTTTACTTTTGATCATGCAAATATTTAAATGCATAGCTATAAGTGCCTGCATATGTTTTTATGCCATAAATAAATTACCGGCACAGCAGATCCCCTTTGATACTTACACACCCAAAGATGGGTTAGTAAATAACCGTATTAAAAAAATTGTACAGGATAGCAAAGGGCAATTGTACTTTCTCACATATGGAGGGTTAAGTATTTACGATGGAGCAAGATTTGCAAATTTTACAAAGGCCGAAGGATTGGGAAGTGATATTGTAAATGACGTGATGGAAATGGGTAACGATTCTGTTTGGATTGCAACAAATACACGGGAGCTGAATTATATTTTTAAAGGTGTGTTGAAAAAAATAAATACTGCAGATGGCTTTTACCCGATCATCAACAGCTTTTGCAGAATAAATAGATCAACGTTATATATAGCCGCAGATGAAGGACTGTACCGCTTTTCAGGCAACCGGTTTATAAAAGTGCCCCTTTTAAAAAATGGCAGCCCAACAAATTATGATTTCATAAATAGTATTATACCTGTTAAAGATTATTTGCTGGTGATCACTGACCCAATTACCGGGGAAAATAAAGGGCGTGTTTTTTTATACAGCATAAAGGAAAATAAAATTGTAGCTGATATTGGGGGCTTATCCTGTTTCTCGTTCGTAGATATTGAAAATAATATCTGGCTTTGTACTGCCGATGGAATAAAAATAATTGATAAGCTGGAGCTGCAGAATGGAAAAATTATTTTTAAAACCTTACCTAAAAAGTATATGGCCCTGGCAGGTAAAAAAACAAGCCTCTTATTTTTTGACAGCCAAAAAAATCTCTGGATGCCACAAGAAGATGGCCTTTTAAAGATTGATAGCACAGGAGCAATACAAAAAATTACTACAGATAATGGTTTAGCCAATAATAAAATATCAAATCTTTTTGAAGACCGGGAAGGGCTTTTATGGTTTATTACTGAAAACTTTGGCGTACAGAAATTAGTAAACAGCAGCATTGAATTAATAATAAAGCCCTTTGGCAATAAAGTAGATGCAATTGCCGTAACTGCTTCAGGCGATTCAGTTTTTTATTATGATGTCAGCGCAAAGAAAATTATACTCCAGGCTTCGGGCGGCTTTAAAATTTTCTCCCTGGCAAATACTGCAGATGATATTTATTTTATTACGGTAAGTGGTTCTAACATTTATTTAAACGGCGGACGGCATATTTATCAATTTTCAACTACTCAGTTAAACACTTCAAAAATTAATCCTGCATTGGTTTATACAGATACATTGGAAAGTAAAATGTCTGTCGGTATTGCAGATGCAAACGGGGTAGTAACTGTTTTAGGCGCCAGTTACCTGACCAGTATTATTGGCAAAAAAAGTGTTTACCGGCACAGAATAAAATATTATGCTGACGAGGCAGCACTGGATAGTAAGGGTCATATTTGGATTGCCTCCCGGGCCAGTGAGCTGTATATGCTGAAAACAAATCCTGCTGATGCCGGAAATTACCTGCAATTAGTTAAGGATTTTAGCCGTGAGGCAAAACTAAATGCACCAAGGTCTATCATTATTGATAAGGAAAATAATATTTGGGTAGGCACACGGGAAGAGGGAGTGTATTGTTTTAAATTGAATGAAAAATTTCAGTTAGAGTTGCTTAAGCATATTACAAAAAAGGAAGGCTTAACAGAGAATTTTATTACCTGGCTGTATTGCGATAAAGGCGGTGTATTATGGCTGGGTACTTCATCCGGCATTGATAAAATTATCTGGAATAATGGAAATTGCATTATTAATAATGTTACTAAAAGCGCTAATATCTATCCTTTTATTATCAGGATTGCAGAAGATAACAAAAATAATATCCTGGCTATTACACAAGATGGTAACCTGCTGAAAATTGGTGCGGCTCAAAAAACAGTTTCACCGTTTGTGCCACAATTTTTTATTACTACTATAAAGGCAGGCAACAATTATTTTTCAGTTGCAGATGCTGTTCATCAATTTACTTATAAAGAAAATAACATTGTGTTTAAAATAGCCAGCCCTTGTTTTTATGATGAGAAGCAAATACGGTACAGTTATATTTTAGGCGGTAGTGAAAATAATAACTGGAGTGAGCCAGTGCACAACGCCGAGATAAATTTCATTAATCTTCCGGCTGGCAAATATGATTTAAAAATCAGGGCAGATTACCCTGCAGTAAAATATCCCCCTAAAATTATTGGCTACTCTTTTATCATCAACCCGCCCTGGTGGCAAACCTGGTGGTTTCGTTTAATGATCGGTTTACTGTCTGCCGGTATGCTGGGTTTGGTTATAAGAAATTATTACAGCATAAAATTAGAGAAGCAAAAAAATATCCTGGAGAAACAGCAGATTGTTGAAAAAGAAAGAACCAGGATAGCCGCAGATATTCACGATGACCTGGGCGCAGGCCTTTCTACTATCCGTTTTTTGAGTGAAAAGGTAAAACGGAATTCTTTTGGCGCCGTAACAAAAGATGATGCCGAAAAAATTGTCATCAATTCTAATGAACTGGTGCAAAAAATGAATGAACTCATCTGGGCAATGAATGAAAAAAATGATACACTGGAAGATTTAGTGTTCTATACCCGTTCCTATGCTGCAGAATATTTAGAAGAGAACAATCTTGCGCATCACATTTACCTGCCCGAAACAATCCGGGTAATTATCATAAGCGGCGAATTGAGGCGAAATGTTTTTTTAACGGTAAAAGAAAGTTTGCACAATATTGTCAAGCATGCCGGGGCCAAAAATGTTTCCATACAAATAAGTACAGGCAAAAATCTTTTTATAAATATCAAAGATGATGGGGTAGGATTTGACGCTGATAATAACAAGGCCGGAAATGGCCTGAAGAATATGCAAAAGCGCATGCAGTCTATCAATGGAAGATTAACTGTATCCGGTAATGATGGGGTAGAAGTAAAAATAGATGTTCCATTAAGCCAGGGTTGAGTTTATAAAGCCGCTTATAATTTTATCGCAACGCTGTAAATATGAGAAGACAGTATTATAACTTTTGTTCTATTGGTTTCACCCGGTTGTATATTACATTTACAATATGCCGCAAATAAAGATCTGTATAGTAGAAGATTTAAAAGAAGTAAGGGACGGTATGTCCAGCCTGCTTACTTTAGATGAACGTTTTGAGGTGCTGGCAACATTCCCCGATGCAGAAAAAGCAGCCGATGAATTACCCGCCTGGCAGCCGGATATCGTAATCATGGATATAAATCTGCCCGGAATGAATGGCATTGAATGTATAAAAAAAGTAAAGGCACTGTGTCCGCATAGCCAGTTCATCATGTTTACTATTTATGAAGATGATGAAAAAGTATTTGAAGCATTAAATGCCGGCGCCAGCGGGTATTTATTAAAGAAGACTTCATTGGGGAAAATTATAGACTCCCTGCTGGAACTCCATGCCGGCGGCTCTCCCATGAGCACCCAGATAGCACGTAAAGTGATAAACCGACTTCAGAGTGACCGGCCTTCTGATGATATAAAAATTCTTTCTACCAGGGAAAATGAAGTATTGCATTTACTTGCCAAGGGATTATTGTATAAAGAAATTGCAGAAAAACTTTCTATTTCTACAGATACTGTACGCCAGCATATTCACCATATCTATGAGAAGCTCCACGTACAAAACCGCACAGAAGCTATAAATAAAGCCTACGGCAGAAACTAATTTTTTATAAATCTGCCTTGCTGTAAAATCTACTGTACTTATTTTACCTCAACTCAAAATCTCCTGTTTTATTTAGCAGATACTGCATGTATTTCTATTAGAAAATCTATTACTGTTTTTTTTGCTCCTCTTGTGTTTAAATAACTTTTGTGCTATTGCATAACATTTTTTGCCGTAATAGATTTGAAAACAACTAACCGCTGTGCTGTTTTAAATATTCAGATTAAGATTTTGCAGCGACTAACTTTTGTGCTATTGCAAGGTAGTTACAATGCTTGTAGGTTTAATTTTAAAAAGAAAGGAATGAAAAAAAATGCAGCGTTTATAACAATTTGTACCGTAGTTTTTATTTGTGCAACTGCTGCGCCTGCAGCCGCACAAACAAAGCCGGCAAAACAAAAAGTAAGGTACGATACCATCATTGTAAAACATGTAATACAGCCGGCAAAAAAAGCTGTGCCCAAGCCCCAGGAGGTTCAGGCAATTGTGCTGCCTACTCCCGAATACATTAACCAGCCATATTATTATGATGCCAGTGGCAACCGGCTTTTAAAATTAGAAAATACTACAGCACAATTAATTTCTAAAAAGAAAACCCTGGGTTTAAAAGGCGCCAAACAGTTTTTCAGTATGAGTGATGCATCTTCAAAAGCCAGGTTTACAGCAAAAAATAATATTGTGTTTTTTATCAAGACCAGTGGCGATGCTATTGATCTTACTTCTTACATAAAATTATACCGGTTTATTCCTGTAGATCAAAAGCGGGAAGTAACCATAACCTCTAAAGAAGGTATTCTTAATAACAATGAGGAGGGCAAAGGAAAGCTGGTGAGTTTTAGTGTAAAAACAATTTCAAAAGATAATTACATGATACAGTTTTCCGAAGCCATGGAAGCCGGGGAATATGGTTTTGTGTGGGTAAAAAATATGGAGCAAAAAGAATTCAATGTTTTTGCCTTTGGTATTGACTGGAAGAATATTGATTAATGTTTTAAAAAATTATTTATGAAAAAAATCCTACTCAATGTCTTCCTCCTGTGTATTGCTTCTGTCGCATGCGCTCAACCTTGTGTTCCCGAATTTGAAGGATTGAAACCAATACAATTACAGTTTACCGTGAGTCCAATATCAACAATATTTCCGTTAACTCCATTGTATTGGAACCGCTATTATAAATTAGACGAATCAACAGGGATATTAAATGCCTTAACCTGTGCTTACACCGGCGATCCCAACATTCAGAGTTTAGGATATTGTGTTTGCTATTTAAGCGGTACTTATTTTAGAAGAGTAACAGATGTATGTGATCCTACGCCATGCGGCGGCGACCTTCCTTTTCCGGCAATGCCCAAAACAAATAATAACAGCCCAAGCAGCAACTGGTCGCAAAGTGCCACCTGGGTTGCAAACCAGGTGCCGAACGTAACCTCATCGGCTGCAGTACTGCTAACAAAATCTACCCAGGTAGATATAGACCTTAATTTTACAAATGATCATTGGCTTGTGCTATCAGGCGGAAACAGTACTATACTTCCAGGAAAAACAGTAAACTGTAATTCGGTAATACAGGTGTACCCGGCAGCCCAATTACAAAATTCCGGTACGCTGAACGGCTCGGGTAAAATACAGGGTTCTTTACTAAACAGCGGCAATTTATCCCCGGGCAATTCTCCCGGTAATTTTACAATAATTGGCAACTACACCGCTGATAATACGGCCGTACACCAAATAGAAATTGCTTCGGCAAACAGTTACGATACCATCAGCATTGATACTGATGTATCAACATCAGCAAGTGGTAGCGCAGTGCTAAACGGTACGCTTAATATCAGTTTACTTAATGGTTTTATTCCATCGTTAGGGGATGCCTTCCGGATTTTTTCATTCACTTCTTCAACAGGTTTTTTTTCAAATACCAATTTACCAGCCTTACCGCAGGGTTTATCCTGGAGCATACATTACAATCCCGGGGATGTGACTGTTGACGTAACAGCTACTGTACTTCCGCTGAATTTTACCAGCATATCTGCCTATCCAAAAAGCAATGCTGTGCAGGTAGAGTGGACTACTGAAAATGAAATAAACGTAAAAAAATTCGAGTTAGAAAGAAGTGCAGATGGTACACAATTCAGTAAAATAAGCACTGTTAATGCCATTGCAGGTAATGCTACAGGGTATAGATGGTTTGATGCAACGCCCTTAAAAGGAAATAATTATTACCGGGTAAAAGCCATTGATGGAGATGGCAAATTCAGTTATTCATTGGTGAGGTTAATAAAATTTATTGGCAGCGAAGTAATTATTTTATATCCCAACCCGGTAAAAAAAGGTACAACCCTACAAGTTGTTTTACAAAATACTATTGCTGATAAAATAGAAATTATCAATGCTGCAGGCACGCTGCTTTATAGTAATTCATCCAGGCTAACCGGCACTGTAAGTATTCGTATTGCCCCTGCATGGGCCGCCGGGCAATATGCAATAAGGGTATGGAGTAAAAATAAAGTGGAGACAAAAAAAATAGAGATACAATAAAATTATTTTCTCTGATTTGCCTAAGCTGGTGAATGGATTTTAAATGCCAGAATATTGACTAATAATCAGAAATAAAAATAATATGAAAAAAATAAACGGGCTTATAATTTTTTTATTAATGTCATTAACTGCATCGGCTCAAAACGTAGGCATTGGTACTTCATCCCCACAGGCACGGCTGCATGTAACAGACAGCAGTGTGCTATTCTCTGCTGCCGGGGATATAGGATTACCTGGCCTGCCGCCTGTGCAGGGGCCTGGCAGAAGACTGATGTGGTACCCGGGCAAAGCCGCTTTTAGAGTGGGTTATATTAATGGTACGCAATGGGATCAGAATAATATCGGCACCTATTCTTTTGCTTCTGGCTTTGGCACTACTGCAAGCCAGGGTTATACAACTGCGTTGGGTTTTTTTAGTAATGCCAGCGGAGTTGCCTCCACAGCAATAGGAAATCAAACAACCGCAAAAGCATTTGGTGCTTTAAGTATTGGATCGTTAAATGATTTTACTGATAACCCAGATCCACTGAATACAAATCCCACAGATAGAATTTTCCAAATAGGAAATGGCTTTGGATTTTTTCCATCCAATGCAATCACGGTTTTAAGAAATGGCAATACAGGTATTGGAACAGTAACACCCGCATTCCCACTTTCTTTCAATCAAAATATAGGGGATAAAATTTCTATCTGGAGTAATTCTGCAAATAGTTATGGCTTGGGTATTCAGCCCTCATTACTGCAGATACATACAGATATTTCTGCGGCAGATATTGCTTTTGGTTATGGCAGCAGCGCCGCATTTACAGAAGCAATGCGTATAAAAGGAAATGGAAATGTTGGCATAGGTATTATAGATCCTCAATATCCATTAGACATAAACGGAAGAATGAGACTGAGCGGCACCACTGGAAACGATGCCGGAGTATGGCTTAACAATGAAGGTGCAGATAGAGCATTTATAGGGTTACAAAATAATAACCAGGTAGGTTTTTTTGGTAATGAAGGTACCGGCTGGGGGCTAACGATGAACACGGTTTCCGGCGCATTGGCAGTAGGAGGAAATGAGGGAGGCTCAGGGCAGGTACTCGCCTCAAACGGGCCAGGGGCTGCTGCTTCCTGGGCAAACCCGGCCAGGCCTTATGGCTATTCAATAATCCCTTCGCAGTTCACATCACTTAATGGCGCACTGCTTTCTAAAGATATTAGCGGAGTAGATAATTCGCTGCTCGTTTTAAACCAGAATGCTACGGTAGTTTATACATTTACGCTGCCGGTTTATGCCGTTGGTCCGGGCGCCATAGATTCCAAAGGATACGTAGTAATAGAAATTGTTAATGGAGCTTCGGCCCGGGTTTCTTATGCCTCTTCCGATTATTATATCAAAAGGTCCACCTCCTCCACACAAACAGCTTCTGGTATTGCCCTTAATTTACCTGCGGGTTTTTATACCATAAAGGCAAGGCTGGTAAGGCTTGTAGTTGCTGATGGAGATGTAGATACGCACGCTTCATTCAATCAAAATCAGCAAGGCATACAATTTATTGCACAGATTTTACCTAATTAAATTAAAAAAAAGAAACAACGCAATACCAGGTTTAGAAGATGATAAAAATAATAGAAAGAAAAAACGGTAAGCAGGTACAATAATTAATTTCTATACCGGTAAAGAAAACATGCAATGAAGTTGTCAATCCATTATCCGGTTTTATATCCGTAATCACGGGAGTCAGTTTTAATATTTTTTTGATAAATATTTTATAAGAAATACGATGAAAATTTCCGGCTGCATTATTATTTTTTTGTGGATATCATTGTCTGCATCAGCGCAAAATATCGCTGTTACCGATTCCATAATAAAATTTGGTATAACGGCAAAAGGAAAACCTGACGGAGAAAAAGCAGAAAATAAGATTGGTAAAGATGGCGGCAGCATTACATCTTCTGATGGTAAAATAAAATTAATTTTCCCCG
>JBDUCK010000054.1:0-14701 GCA_040003485.1 Ferruginibacter sp.
TCTTTACTTATGTATTGGCCGTTTGTTGATTGATCATTAAATGTAGCATCCTGTTTAACACCTGCGTAATAAAAAGAGCCGATCCTTGCGTAAGCATAACCTTTCCACCAATACGCCCATGCATTTACGGTTGCCCTTTTAGAAGCACTGTCACTTCCCTGGTAAGTTGTTTTACCAGATAAATCCAAAACAGAATTAGCAGCCACAATCATATTATACATGTAAGCCCACTCATAAAATGCAGGGTTGCTGCCCGATTGTGAATTAAAATTTACACTACGCAGCAATTCATATTGGGTATTAACAGCACTGGGATTAGATATCACGGTTCCGTTATCTAATGTGACCTTATTTGGAAGCCCGATTTGATTAATGTAGGCATTAGCAGCCTCTACACCAATAATATCCCCCATCATTTCATGAAACCCGGTAGCGCCGGCCCAAAAGCGACCGTATACGCCATCGCTATATTTCACATCATAAAAACCGTTACGGTAAATTGTGCCCTGTGCCAGGGATATAATACCGGCTTCCGTTGCGGCAGTGGCAGGGCTGGGTTGATTTGGGTTAATAATGTCTAATTGTTTTTTACATGCTCCTAAAAAAGACAATGCAATTAAACCCACAATTATTTTATTTATTTTCATATTAAATAGTATTAAAGTTTTATAGTCCAAAATTTAAACCGATGGTATATGATTTGGTGTTAGGGATGGTATTATGATCAACCCCACGGTCAAATGTTGAGTTAGATCCGCCCGAGCTAATTTCAGGATCGTAGCCGGTATATTTAGTTTTTGTAACGAGGTTACGACCGGATAAGACCAGTTGGGCTTTTTGTAAAAAATTAGTTTTTACCAGTTTAGAAAAATCAAAGGCTATCGATATATTTCTTAAACGTAAAAAAGAAGCGTTCTCATAGAAATAATCTTTAGTGCCATTATTTGCACCTGCCTGGTAAATACCACGGTAAAAGGCTGTGTATGCTTGCGTTTCTACCTGGTTGGTAACAGGATTTGTTATAGAAATAGGTTTTTCATAATCGCCGCTGATACCATCACGGTACATCCAGCTTTTGGTTTGATTGTATAAATGGCTGCCATAAACCCAATCCCATTGCATATTGAAAGACACGAAGTTTTTGTAGGTGAAATTATTTATAAAACTCATATTGAACTTCGGATTAGGGTCTCCGAACGCATATTGCTGGGGAGAATTAACGGGCCGCTTGGTTGCTTTATTTACCAGATACCCATTACTGGCAACTTCGTATAGACCTTGATCTGCTTTAGCAATAAAAGGCTGACCAGTATTTGGATCAACCTGGTCCAGGCTTTTTAAAATTAAAAATCCATATAACTGGCCAATTTTTTCCCCTGCTCTTAAAACGTAGTTAGAACTACCGGCAGCGGAAGTTATCACCACTTCACTGCCAATTACGCTAGAAATTTTTGAAGTTTGGTTAGAGAAATTAACCGTTAAATCCCAATTGTATTTTTTTGTGGATACAAGATTTAGGTTCAATGATGCCTGTACACCTTTTGATTCTAGACCGTATGCATTCTGAGCTGAAGTGCCATATCCCTGAGACGGAGCAACATCTACTGCGTAAATAGCATTATTTGTTTTTTTATTCCATACTGAGAATGAAAAGGAACCATTACGGAGCCAATCGCCCTGTAAAATTTTAAAGCCAAAATCGGCACCTAGTTCCGTTTCTTTACTTTTTTCTATCTGTATATCTTTATTGTTATTGTCAACCGGGAAAGTAAACACATTTGAAGTACCCAGGTTCGCAGAGCCTAAAGATAAGAAACGTTGAAAAGCCCCAGGCTGAATACCGGCCTCGCCATAAGCAGCCCTTATTTTAAAATAATTTACCCGGTCATTTATGGCGGTATTTTTCCAAAAACCAAAATTGGAAATATTAATATATGCATCTCCCCGTGGAAAGTTTTGTCCCTTTGCCCCAGGACGGTAAGATGCTGAAGAATAATCGCTTCTGAAACCTGCAGATATTCCGGCAATATCTCCATATTCAAATCTTTGGTTTACAAGAAATCCATAAGTAGTAAGCGGCTCAGTATAATCCGATACTACTTTGTAAACACCAGCCTGGCTTGCATTCCATGGAGAAAAAATTGGGGCATCATATCCGTATGCATAGAATTGTTTATAATTGTTTCTTCTATAATCGTATGTTAATAAAGTACTGGTTTTAATAGGTATTTTCAGGTGAAAATCTTTTTCGAAATCAGTGCGGATAATTGCAGATGCTAAAAAATTCTGGAATACCGTCCTGTTGTTTTGATTATCTATTTCTCCTGTTGTGTTACCGGTTGCGTCTGGGTTATAATTTCCGGTCCAGAATTGTTGAGATTCAGCATTTTTGTTCAGTTCCTGATTTTCGTAACGGTAGATTAGATTCTGCTGTTGAAAGTTTAATCCATATTTTACATCTAACTCCAAAAATTTTGGAAACTTGTAATTCAGGTTAAAATTTTGTACCACATCCACTTTATTATTTAAAGTGCTTGAATATTGATTTATATAATTTGGATTTTCACCATTCACACCGGCAGCATCACCAAAGTAGTGACCATAATTTCCATCATTATCTTTAAACTCGTAATTAGCAAATGGCCTTGTATTGTTTAATGCATACACTATACCACGACCCGTGGCATCGTTTAAAGTATTTTTAGTATAGATAAGCTGTGTGGAACTTCTTAAACGTAAATTTTTTGCCAGTTCAACACCAAAATTAGTAGTAAGATTAGAGCGTTGATAATCACCGTTTCCTTTAAAATTAGAATTTTGTTTATTATTAGAAGCAGAAATTAAAAAGTCAGACTTTTCTTTACTGCCAGAAATGGTAATAGAATTATTAAAGACATAACCTTTTTGAAAAAACATTTTGTAATGGTCATAGTATTGCAGATTTTTATCGTATGACTTATTTGCAAAACTGGTAGTACTTAAAGCACTGTATTGCACGTTAGCACTGAATTCGCTGTTCTCAGGGTCGAAAGTTATTGGTGTACCTCCAGAGCTTATTACTTCATTGTTGGCATTCGTTACAAAAGCATGGTATCGTGATTTACGAACATCTCCAATATTTAGTAACTCATTTGTAGTAGCACTGCTGCTCACTTCTATGTTTATCCTGCCAAGTTTCCCTTTTTTACTAAAAAGCTGGATAACACCGTTGGCTCCCTGTGCACCGTATAAACTTGCAGCGGCCGCTCCCTGAATAACTTCAACCCTTTCGTAGGCATTAACATCCAAAGAATTAAAGTCTGTAGCTTTTACCTCTACACCATCAATTAAAATCATGGGAAATGTTCCCCCACGAATAGTATTTATACCTCTTAATAAAATATTCAATGGTGCACCGGGAGAGCCATTTGTACTACTTATTTGAGCACCAGCAATTTGTCCAACAAGTTGCTGACCTACGTCACCAGAAGGTGTTTTTACCTGGTTTGATAAACTAACTGTTTCTACAGCAAAGGCTACTTTCTTTTTACTGGTAGCTACTCCTATCCCCGTTACTACTACTTCGGACAGGGATTTTTGATCTTGGTATAATTGTACAATGATATCTCCATTGCCAGAATATTTAAAAGATTGGGGAGCATATCCTATCTCTGATATTTCAAGCGTTTTCCCAGCTTTTACAGCAATTTCAAATGTTCCATCTACTTTAGAAACTGCACTGGTATTTTCCCCTCTTACTTTAATAGTGGCTGCTGCAATTGAAGTGCCGTCTCTGGCATCAGTAATTTTGCCCTTTACTTGGGCATGTGTAACAAAAGGAATGAAGCCAACGATTATCATCATCAGCATAACTAAGACTTTTCTCATCGCATGTAAGTTTTATGGTAAAAAAAATGTAATATAATGAAAATGTTAAAAAGATTAACATAATCTTAATACCAATTATTAACATATATTACCATTAAAAGTTGAAATATTCCCATTTAAAAAAATTAACTCCTATGTTTCAGAATCTGGTGTTGGAAATTTTTAAAAGAGATATTATTAACATTTTTAAAATTAGGAGTTTATTAACAGGAAAAGTTATGGACTGGCTATAACAATTTTTTCAGAATTAATGCAGCAATGAATTATTAAAGTGATAAGGTAATTAAATACAAACCAGCAAATAAAATTAGCGGCTATATGTTATAGAAAATAAAGATTGGAAATGAAAAATTAAAGCCTATTTATTTTTATTATGGGAATCAAATAACAGAAATAAAAAGGGGCCAATCAATTTTATGACTAGCCCCTTCAAGCGGAGACTAAGGGATTCGAACCCTTGATACAGTTTCCCGTATACACACTTTCCAGGCGTGCTCCTTCAACCACTCGGACAAGTCTCCGGACAATTTATTTTGCGGGCTGCAAATGTAAGACCTAATAGCTTCTAATTAAAATCATTCTATTACTTTCTCCATCTGGTTGCTTCGGGAACCTTTTATTAATATTTGTGAATTTTGAAAGTGTTGAAGTTTGAACCATTCAGCAGCTTCTGCAGCATTGTTGACGAGAATAAATTCTTGTGGAGGATCCTTATAATCTGGCCCGGCCAAAACAACATTGTGCCATTTATATTTTGTTATTAAATCTATTATTAAACTATGTTCCATTGCACTGTCATTACCTAATTCCATCATGCTACCAAGAATTAAAACTTTCCTGTCTCCAGTCATTTTTGCAAAATTTTCTATTGCAGCCTTCATGCTGGTAGGATTTGCATTATAAGCATCCAGAATAATTTTGTTGCTGTCTCTTTCTATTAATTGTGATCGACTATTTGAAGGCGCATAATTTTCCAAGGCTGATTTAATTTTCTCATCATCCACTTTAAAAAATTTTCCTACGCAAACTGCAGTTAGAATATTTGGTAAATTATAACCGCCTACCAACTGTGTTTTAATAGAGGGAAGGCTTGCGCCTTTAGTAATAGCTACTTCTAAAAAAGATTTATCGCTTATAATATTACCAGTATAATCTGCATTATGTGTGCCATAGGTAATTACAGAAGAAATGCCGGTGCCCATCTCTTTTAAATAATCGTAATCATGATTTATAAAAACAGTGCCACCCGTAATTTTTAAATAAGCAAATAATTCCCCCTTACCTTTTTTTACTCCTTCTTCGCTGCCAAATCCTTCAAGGTGAGCTTTGCCAATATTGGTAATTATACCGTGTGTTGGCATGGCATATTTACAATACTCCTCTATTTCTTTTTGATGGTTGGCACCCATTTCTATTATAACGATCTCCGCATCATTTTGCACCCTTAAAATAGTTAAGGGAATACCAATATGATTATTTAAATTTCCAACGGTTGTATAACTGATGTATTTAGTGGCTAACACTTTATGAACTAATTCTTTTGTAGTGGTTTTACCATTGCTGCCAGTAATGGCAATAAAGGGGATATTAAGTTGCTGACGGTGCTTTTTTGCCAATTGCTGTAGGGTTGCCAGGCTGTCTTCTACCAATAAAATTCTGTCGTTCGTATACTCAGATATTTCATCTGCTATACAATATGATGCACCGGCTTCAAGGGCCTGCATGCAATATTGATTACCATTATAATTAGGCCCTTTTAAGGCAAAAAAGATAGCGCCTTTTTTTAGTTTTCTTGTATCTGTTTCTACCAACGGGTTTTGTAAAAATATTTTATATAATTCATCTATTTGCATCTTCAAAAATAAGGATAGTTATAAAAAATGGCATGCAGATTTATGTTTTATTCTGGAGGAACTCAATTATTAGACGAATAGGTATAGGCTTTACAACTTTCAAAAACATGTATGACTATACATGAATAAAGCCAAGCCATTAAAAAAGCCCCCGTTTTGCGGAGGCTTTTTTAAATTTATTATTTTTTCTTTCGAGAGTTTTGTTTTCTTTTCCCAAATATATTTCCTTCTTTAAAACCAGGTCCTTCCGGAGGACCGAGATAAGTTTGAGCACAACGGAAACCAACGGTACTTGCACCCTGATCTTCCTGCATAAACCTGCGTGTTCCCGGGGATAACCAATAAGCCCTGTCATTCCAGCTGCCTCCTTTTATTACCCGTGATTGATCATTTATTAAAGAAGTTACACCGTAACCATAATATACTCCGCTGGCAGAATCTCCATCAAGATAATCTATTACATTATTGCGCTGATAATTGCTGCGGTTTTTTACTTCATCATCAGATATATCGGCTTTCTTCAGATGGCCTACACTATCTCTTTCATATTCTCCTCCACTATTTTTATAATATTTTTGAAATTTATTACCACGATAAGGATTAAAGTCCTGCTCATCTGTTGGGGTAAGAGGCCTGTAAACATCCCCAACCCACTCACTTACATTACCACTCATATTATATAAGCCAAAAGCATTAGGTAAAAACGATTTAACATTACCAGGAATAGCTGCCCGATCATTAAGACCGCCGGCAATACCCATATTATCACCATTACCACGTTTAAAGTTTGCCAGAAATCTTCCTTGCCAAGAGCTACGTCGATTGTCTCTAAGGCCATTAGGGTTTTTATTCCAGGAATATATTTGTTGATTTGAAATTAACTCCTCACCTGATTTGCCTTCTTTTTTACGGGGAGAAGGGTTTTGATCAAGTAAACCGTAAGCTGCATATTCCCATTCTGCTTCCGTTGGCAACCTATAGCCCATGTTCAAAATACCATCTTCCATTCTTACAGATGAACGGGGTTTACCATTTACATCCTTGATATCTGATTTTTTGGGTTTACTTCTTCCCTGTATTAAATCAGGGTTCATTAAATATGCTTCTGTATTAAAGGAACCCTCTGCTCCGGCGCCTTTCATTTCTCTTTTTGCGGCGTCCTTTTTAAGATAACCTTTCTGTATAAGGTTTAGTTCATTTACTCTATCAGATCTCCAGGTACAAAAATCATGTGCCTGCTGCCAGCTAACGCCAACTACAGGATAATAATTATAAGAAGGGTAGCGGAAATAATATTCTACGTAAGGCTCATTGTATGCAAGTTCTTCTCTCCATACTAATGTATCAGGTAAGGCTTTACCAATGATATTGGAATCATTACTGAAAGTGTTTTCTAACCAATACAAATATTCACGATAGTGTACATTGGCTACTTCTGTTTCATCTATAAAAAAAGAAGGCACAGTAACACGCCTCGGTATATTATTCCAATCGCCCATTACATCTTCGTCTTTGGCGCCCATTAAAAAAGATCCGCCTTGTACAAATACAAGTCCCGGTCCGGCTTTGGGATATTTTACTTTAGCAACATGAAAGTTGCCCATATTTTTATCGTCATAGTTCCAGCCTGTAACTTCAGACTTTCCCTTTTTCTTTCCAAATAAGCCACCATTCTTACAAGCGCTTAATGAAAGAGTAGCTAAAGCTACCAGCATCAGATTTTTACCTGAAATAAGTTTTTGCATATGCATTCGTTTTGCAAATTATTTAACGAAAGGTTTTCTTTAATATTGTATAGGAGGTTATACGGTTGCAATATAAATACTTTATGCCAAAAGGAGCGGCTAACCTTTTCACTTTATAGATTTTGTAACAATAACCAGTAAGTAATTTTATTTAGTGCACCTTATTAGGCCATGTGTCCACGAATCTTAAATTAGAAAAGAAGACCTTATGATCAGGTTTCAAATATTTAAGGCGTATGCTAAATTTTTGTAGTAATTAATAGATTAGATATTTTTTTTGATGCCTAATATTAAATGATATATATTTGGCGACAATTTTATATCTTTTTAACAAAGATTTATAATTAATTGTTCGTGTAAAGAAATCTGTTATTTTTACAAAATCATAATAAAAATATTAAAAAAACGCTTATAGAGGTAAGTCTACCTAACCAAGACAAAAAAAACGCATGAAAAAAGCAACATTGAAACTATCTGCCTTTATTATGTTACTGGCAATTGTGACCACATCAAGTGCCCAAACTTCTGGTAATGTTCAGTTAAATACTGTAACTACAGCTGTTCCTTTTTTAAGGATTTCTCCAGATGCCCGTAGTGCCGGTATGGGTGATGTTGGTATTGCTACCGCACCAGATGCATATTCTGCATTTTGGAACATTGCAAAAACTCCTTTTTCAAATAAAGTATCTAGTATTGGTGTTACTTATACACCTTGGTTAAGCGATCTTAATTTAAAAGATGTGTATTTGGCTTCTGCCGCCGGCTATTATAAGTTAGATGAAAGTCAAGCTTTATCTCTGGGTTTAAGATATTTTAGCCTTGGTGATATTCAGTTTACAGATGCAAACAGTAATAATATCGGAAGTAAACGCCCCCGTGAATATGCAGTTGATTTAGGATATTCAAGAAAACTAAGTGCTAAATCAGGATTGGGTATTGCTATTCGTTATATCAGTTCTGACCTTGCTGGTGGAAATATAGGTGGTGTTACTTATAAAAAAGGAACATCTGTAGCAGGCGATTTACATTATTTTCATACCAGTGGAAAAGAAAATGGCGAAGGATTTAACTGGGGTATTACTTTAAGCAACCTTGGCGCTAAAATATCTTACAGCAGTAACGCTAACCAAAAAGATTATATTCCTGCCAATCTTGGTGTAGGAGCTGCCTATACAAAAGTTTTTGATGCAGATAGTAAATTGACTTTTGCTGTGGATTTAAATAAGTTGCTTGTTCCAACCCCTGGTGATACAAGTGCAGCAGCACTTGCTGATTATCGTTCTAAAGGTGTTGTTAGCAGTTGGTTTAGTTCTTTCAGCGGTAAATCCGGCGGCGAAGAATTTAAAGAAGTAACTGCTTCATTAGGCATAGAATACTGGTACAAGGAACAATTTGCTTTTAGAACAGGCTATTTTTACGAAAATCCTAATAAAGGAAACCGTAAATATTTTACAGTAGGTGCTGGTTTAAAATACAATACTTTTGGTTTAAACTTTGCATACCTGGTTCCTTCAGGAACAGGTATAGGACGCAATCCACTTTCTAATACCTTACGCTTTAGCCTCATATTTGATGTAAAATAATATTTGTTTTAAATATTTCTTAAGAAGCGTTCCGATAATAAGGAGCGCTTTTTTGCATCAGAGAATTTGCAGACATTTACATTTAATTAATGGTAACATGAGTTATAGAATTGGTTCGGGGGTAGATTTCCATCAGCTAAAAGAAGCAAGAGAATTATGGATAGGTGGCGTAAAGATTCCGCATAACAAAGGCGCAGTAGGACATAGTGATGCAGATGTTTTATTACATGCTATTTGTGATGCGTTGCTAGGTGCATTATCGCTTGGAGATATTGGTAAACATTTTCCTGATACTAATGATGCGTATAAAGATATTGATAGTAAAATTTTATTGAAGAAAACCTACGAACTCATTTTAAAGGCGGGCTATAATATAGTTAATATCGACAGCACACTATGCCTTGAAACTCCTAAAATAATGCCCTTTATACCTGCTATGCAGATGGCTATTGCCGCTGTTCTGCATATTCCTGAAAACGATATTTCTATTAAAGCCACTACAACAGAAAAAATGGGTTTTGCAGGTAGAGAAGAAGGACTGATGGCATATGCAACTGTATTAATACAAAAAGGAAATAAAAATTGATTGCATGGAGAATATTTCTATAAATATCATTAATCATTCTGCTAATGAATTACCCACTTATGCAACCGAAGGTGCATCAGGTATGGATATAAGGGCCAATTTAGCTGAACCGGTTACACTGCTTCCGCTGGAAAGAAAATTAATACCCTCTGGTCTGTTTATGGAGATACCGCAAGGATTTGAAGTGCAGATTCGGCCCCGGAGCGGCCTTGCATTAAAAAATGGAATCACCTGCTTAAATACACCAGGCACCATAGACAGTGATTACCGTGGCGAAATAAAAGTTTTATTAATAAATTTGAGCAATGAGCCACAAGTAATAAACAATAGTGACCGCATTGCACAAATGGTATTAGGCAAGGTGGACAAGGCCGTATTAATATTGGTACAGCAATTGAATGATACAGTAAGAGCAGATGGTGGTTTTGGCCATACCGGAATAAATAATTGATCAATCTTTAAAATCAGCAATGAACAAAATTCCATTTTTATTCGTTTTTATTCTTTCTTTTTTTTTGATTGCATGCCATACCACCAAAAAAATAAATAGCGCAATAGCACCTAAGGACACGGTACATATTTCAGAGAATCATTCTGTGGATGATTCTATTTTATTTGCAAATACCATTAAAGAAACTATTCGTAGAAACTATATTGATTTTAAAACTTTTTCAGCAAAAATTAAAGTAGATATAGAAGACTCTAAAGGAAAACAACCCGATATTATTGCCGTCGTACGTATTGTTAAAGACAGTGCGATATGGATATCTATATCTGCTACATTTTTGAACATTGAGGTTTTCAGAGTATTAATCACTAAAGACAGTGTGATACTCTTAAATAAACAAAAAAAAGAGGTGCAATATCGCTCCCTGGATTATTTACAGGATGTTACCGAAATTCCTTTCGACTATAAAACACTACAGGATTTGTTCGTCGGAAATCCAATCTTTTTTAATGAAGAAAATGCTGTGTTCAGAACGCAGGGTAATTTTATTTTGGGTTCCTCTGTAGATGAAGACTTTAAAAATTTGCTTACATTTTCTATAGAAAAAAAATTGTTATTGCATAGTAAACTGGATGATGTAAATATGAGCCGCAACAGAACTGCTGATGTGACTTATGATGAATATACCGATATCAACGGAAAATCTTTTTCGACATACCGGCAAATAATAGCTTCAGAAAAAAACAAACTTGATCTGCGTATGAACTTTAAACAATTTGAGTTTAACAAAGAATTATCTGTTTCTTTTTCTGTACCTAAAAATTATAAAAGAAAATAATCGTTATTTTATTTGATCGCTGTTGCAATACTTAAATGCCGAGTTGGGCTCATGCTTTTATCTTTGTACAAATCTTTTAAATTCTCTCTGATGCTGAAATTCATTTTTTCTTTTGCACTATTTTGCTTTTTGGCAATGACTGCATCGGCCCAAACCCGTGAAGAGCTTGAAAAGCAGCGCCAGGAACTTAAAAAAGAAATAGAGCAAACACAAATCCTCTTAAATGCCAATAAAACCCAAACTAAAGAAAGCCTGTTAGGCCTTACTCTTATTAACAACAAAGTGAATCTGCAGAACAGGGTTATAGATAATATCAGTAAAGATTTGCGGATGCTGGACAACAATATTTACACTATACAAAAAGATATAAAAAAATACGACAAGTTACTGGATACCTTAAAACAGGAATATGCAAAGAGCATGGTGTACGCTTATAAAAACAGGAGTAAATACGAATTTTTAAATTTCATTTTCTCTGCAGATAATTTTAATGATGCTATAAAAAGGGTATCTTATTTAAAAAGCTACAGAAGCTACCGGGAAATGCAGGGTGAAAATATTTTACGAACCCAGGAACTGAGACGTAAAAGAGTAGCGGATCTTGGTGGGGTAAAAGTTCAGAAAAATTCTACGTTGCAGGTGCAGAGTAAAGAAATGAAGGCATTGGAAGATCAGCAAAAAGAAAAAGACAGAATTGTAGCAGAATTAAAAAAACAGGGCAAAAGTTTTAATAACCAGATTGCGGCTAAGAAAAAGCAAATGGCGAAAGTCAGCAATGCAATTACAGCAGCCATTAAAAAAGCGCAGGATGCTGCACGCAGAGAGGCTCTGGCTAAAGCAGCAGATGAAGAAAGGAAAAAGAAAGATATCGCAAAAAATAATTCATCATCTAGTACAAATAATACTTCTTCAAATTCCAGCACAAATACAAAATCAGTTTCCACTACAAAAAGGCCGGCAGCCAATACAAAAAAAGAAGAGAGTATTTTATTGAACGCAGAAAATATTGTACTGAATGAAAATTTTGAAAAGAATAAACATAATCTTCCCTGGCCAGTAGACAATGGATATCCTATTATGCATTATGGAACCAATAAATTACCAAGTGGCGGCACAATGGTAATTACCTGTACAACTATAGCTTCTCCTATCGGTACTTCGGTAAAAGCAATTTTTGATGGGGAGGTGCTATCTGTAATTAATGATGAGCAACCATTTGTATTAATTCAGCATGGTAAATATTTTACTACTTACACCAACTTAAATAATATAACTGTAAGTAAAGGGCAGAAAGTAAAATATGGCCAGATCATCGGCAAGGTAGCCGCAAATTATGATGGCGATGGGGCGATTGATTTTTATATGAGTGATGAAAGGGGGCAATTTGATCCTGAAACCTGGCTTCGCCGTCGTTAGCCCATTACTCTCTTGTATAGTTCTTCATATTTGGGGACTATATTCTGAATATCAAATTTTTTAGCCTGCTCCAGGGCGTTGGCTTTAAATTTCAGCAGTGTTACTTCATCTTTTAAAATGGATATTGCATTTTTGGCCATATCACCTGTATCCCCAACATCACTCATGTAGCCACAATAGCCATTAATATTAATTTCGGGCAGACCTCCTGCATTAGTAGAAATTACCGGCACCTCCGCAGCCATTGCTTCTAAAGCAGCCAATCCAAAACTTTCATACTCGCTGGGTAGTAAAAATAAATCAGCAATGGGTAATATATCTTCCATCTGTTCCTGCTTACCTAAAAATTTCACTTCTCCGCATTCATCACAGTCACGGGTAAGCGATTCTATATATGGCCTTTCCGGGCCATCACCTATCAATAATAATTTGCTTGGAATATCTTTATTTATTAATAAAAATGTTTTCAGTACATCATCTACCCGTTTTAATTTTCTAAAGTTAGAAGCATGTACAATGATCTTTTCGCCGTTAGGGGCAATCAGCTTTTTAAATGCATTCACCGGCCGCTTATTAAAGCGGCTCACATCTACAAAATTATAGATGACTTCTATTGGTTTGTTTATACTAAAATTTTTATAGGTTTCTTCTTTTAAATTATTAGATACTGCCGTAAGCACATCACTTTCTTCCATAGAAAAAGTAACCACCGGGCTATACGTTTTATCCCTTCCTACCAAGGTTATATCAGTGCCATGCAGTGTAGTAATAACGGGAATTCTTTTATTCTGTTTGGCCAAAATCTGCTTTGCCATATATGCAGCAGAGGCATGGGGTATGGCATAATGCACATGCAGTAAATCAATGCCATTATTATTTACTACGTCCACCATCGTACTTGCCAAAGCCGTCTCATAAGGCGGATAATCAAACAAAGGGTAAGTAGGTACTCTTACTTCGTGGTAAAAAATATTTGTGTGGAAACCACCCAGCCTTACCGGTTGCTGGTAAGTAATAAAATGTATCTGGTGGCCTTTATCTGCTAATGCTTTGCCCAGCTCTGTGGCCAGTACGCCGCTACCGCCAAAAGTGGGATAACATACAATTGCTATATTCATAAATATTTTTTGTAGTCTTAATTTGTGCTGTGCAATTTAGTAAAATATGCAATCGCTAAATTTTATTATTAAGGTAAATGCTAATTGTTTAAGTTTGTTAGTACAAATAATATTTATGCTAAAAAGGCTTTATTTTCTACTTACTATAATTTTATCTGCGTCTACAGTTATCTCCGCACAAAACAGGGATTCCGTAATCATAAAAAAGATTGCTGACGAAATTCTTATTAACGGAAAAGCCTATAGCAATCTGCGCTACCTATGCAAGCAAATCGGCCCAAGGCTTAGCGGTTCGCCTAATGCACAAAAAGCGGTACTGGCCACGGCAAAAATGCTTAAAGATGCCGGCGCTGATACCGTGTACCTTCAACCCTGCATGGTCCCTTATTGGGTACGTGGCGAAAAAGAAACAGGGTATATAAAACTAGCTGATAACACAAAATATAATTTAAAGTTATGCGCTTTGGGAAATGCTGTCGGCACTGGTGATAAAGGAATTACAGCAGCAGTAATTGAAGTAAGAAGCATGGCAGAACTGCATCAATTGGGAGAAAATATTAAAGGAAAAATTGTTTTTTTTAATATTGAAATGAACCCGACCTACATACGCACTTTCCAGGCTTATGGAGAAAGTGGAGTAGGCCGTAGGGCTGGCCCTGCGCAGGCTGCTAAATATGGCGCCATAGGAGTTTTGGTTCGTTCGCTTGCAAGTAATGAAGATGAATTTCCGCATACCGGGGCAACACAATACAATGATTCTTTTCCAAAAATACCGGCTGTTGCTATCAGCACTAAGGATGCAAACTGGCTTAGCAGGCAATTGAAAATGAAAATTTCAGTCACAGCATTTGTAAAAACAAATTGTAAAATGCTTGCCGATGCCCCTTCTTTTAATGTTATTGGTGAGATAAGGGGAAGTGAATTTCCGCAGGAAATTATTTCGGTCGGTGGCCATTTAGATAGTTGGGATTTGGCTGAAGGTGCCGAAGATGATGGAACAGGTGTAGTACAAAGCATTGAAATAATAAGGGTATTAAAAACTGCAGGCATAAAACCAAAACGTACCGTAAGGGCAGTAATGTTTATGAATGAAGAGAATGGCGGAAGAGGCGCAGAAGCTTACCTGGAGAATGCACAAAAAAATAAAGAACAACATATTTTTGCTTTGGAAAGCGATAACGGCGGTTTTACTCCAAGAGCTTTTGACCTGGAAATGAGTGAAGAAAAACAAGCAAAAGTAATGCAAT
>JBDUCK010000055.1:0-14617 GCA_040003485.1 Ferruginibacter sp.
TCTATCTTTCCATTCGCATGGTTTTCTTCCAATTCTTTGTGATTTTTTACCAGGTCTGCGTGTGATTCTACAATGGCTTCGTGATCTTTTAAAAGGGCGCTGTGTCGGGCTTCAATCGCAGCGTGCGCAGTGTCTTCTTTAAGAGAAGGATTGGCTTTTATAAAATCGGCATGAGCTTTCTTCAGCGAATCATGCTCGGTTTCCAGCATCTTGTGCTGTGATTCCAATTCACTGTGTTTTGCTTCCATGGCTTGATGTTCTTCTACTAATTTTTGGTGTGAGGCACTGTTAACTGTAGTGTTGCTGCCGCAGGCATTTAATAAAAGGGAAGCCGTAATAGCGAAAAATGCGAATACTCTGTTCATGGTGTTTATTTTTTTTATGATGAAATACAACGTTTTGATATGCTTGAGTCATAACCGTTTTTGTTCTTCCAGCCTTCTATCTTTACCTGCCGATAGCTTACCCCCGATATGACAGGTTAGCGCAAGGTTGACCCGGCGGCTATCGGGGCGATGATCATAGCGGATATTGGTCGGCCCATAGATACTATACGCCCAATAACGGTTCGTTCTAAAAATATCCCGGCACGAAAGCACTGCATCCAACTTATTTTTAAATAAGGTTTTCCGTACAGCGGCATCAGTTTGAAAATATGTCCGCAGGATATAAATACCGCCCAGGCTTGGCGAGGTGTAAAACGTCGTGAGTTCAAAACCAAAGCCCTTCGGTAGTGAAAATTCTTGCGCCAGTTGAACATCTATATTCACTTTGTGGGGTAAAAAGATATCCTTACCACTGGTTAGCGAATAGCTTATATAAATAAGGTCAACCGTGGTATGGACCGACCAAAACTTACTCTGCTTGAAAGGCACGACCAGCAGAAGGTCAGCAGCATTTTTGTGTGAGAAGTTGCGGTTGCCAACACGAAGTACGCCGTTCGTGCTGTTCTGCACAGAAAAATCAAGGATGGCGTCGGTGGTATAACCATACGTGAACGTAGCAACGTAGTTCTTTCTCAAGGTATAAGTTATACCGGTATTCCACGATAACTCGGGTTGTAAAAACGGATTTCCTTCATAATATGAATATTTGTCAAAAAAATAACGGGATGGATTGAGGTTGGCATATACCGGCCTGTTGATGCGGCGGGTGATAGACAGGTTAAAATTATTGTCATCCGTCAACATTTTTGTAACCGACAAGTAAGGAAACAGGTTCGTATAATCACGGTCGGTGATAGTGTTTGTGTTTACCAGGTTACCCATTGAATGCGTATGTTCCAACCTTGCTCCGGCATCTACCAAAATCGTTTTATTCAATGGAGTATTAAAGGATAGATAGGCTGCCGCTACTTTCTCATCATAAATAAAGTGGTTGCTCAAAACACTGGAATAAACATAACTTCCGTTGAGTAGCGAATCGTACCGGAAGTTGTTGTCGGTACGCACATAGGCGTACTTGGCGCCAGTCTTCCAGGTGACGCCCTTATGTGGAAATACCAAATCTGTTTTGATTGAGCGGATGGTAATGTTACTGGGTTGTTGAAAGGCTAAAGATTGATTTGGCTGTAATGGAATACCGCTAATTGAATTCAGCCCATTGTTCAATGAGCCCGTTGAATTGTTGTGATACGATGCATAATCTGCATCAATAGAAAACTGCCCGCCGGAAGTGTCTATTCGGGTGGCAAGGTTGACATTGTAAGTATTACTGTTGCTTGGCTCCAATGTAACATTTTTGTTTTCCGCAACGGAATCGATACTTCCTGTTGCGTTTCGCAGATAGGTGGGCCCTCCGCCATTCCTGCTCCAATGGTTGTGTGTGCCGGTATATGTTAAACCAAGGGTTGTTTTTTTGCTCAGGTATAAATCCGTTCCGGCTTTAAAGCTATTATTTTTAGCCACGGCCGGATCGATAGAATGACGATCATAGTTAACTGTCTTGCCATTGGTGCTAATAGTACGGTAGCTGGTGCGAACGAGGTTGGAATGGTTGAAATTGTAATTGTAGCTGCCGAAAAAATTAAACCTCCTTGTGCGGATGTTGCCCACAAAACCATCGCTACTTTGCATATACTTTCCGGCACCAACGCCTGTCATAATATTCAGCGCATAACCCTGCCGGCTAATCTTTTTAGTGACTATATTGATGATACCTGCATTGCCTGCTGCATCATATTGAGAGGAAGGTGTAGCCATAACTTCTATCCTGGTAAGGTTCTCAGCAGTGAGGCTTTTTAAATAAGTACTCAGTTGTTGACCACCGAGATAAGTTTGCTTTCCATCTATCATTATGGTAAAAGTGCTGCTGCCTTTAAGTGTTAGTTTTTCTTCGGCATCTACGCTAACGCCCGGTGTTTTTCTGACCTGATCGAAAGCAGAAGTACCTCGTGCAGTGAGGCTTTTTTCTATGTTGTAAATAAGTTTGCCGTTCTTGGTTTCAATCGGGTTATCGGTAGCAGTGACCGTGATGTTTTGCAAACCCTTCAATTGTGGAATTAATATAATGTCGGCAACCATAATTTGCATCTTGTCACTGACATCAAAAACTGCGGAGGTAGCGGCTTGCATGCCGATGAATGTTGCCTTAATGTAATATCTGCCAATTGATAGAGCCTGAAAATGATACTCTCCCATACCATCAGTTTGTGTTTGAGCGATAGGAGTGCCATCGCCGCTGGAAAATAAGGCTACAGTTACCCCTTGCAAGGGTTTTATTTGACTTTCTCTCACGAAACCTTCACAACGCGCTTTCTGTTGCGCTTTTGCTGATAGGCCTACATAAAGAAATAAAATCAATAAGTATTTTTGCATGTCAGTTTCCGTTAATTATACCCGTTGAGGTCTGTCAGAAATTCAGTCTTGATCCATTATATTAGGTTAACCTATGTCAGCCATACAATTACGGTTTGGCTTCAGCGGTCAGCTTTCAGCTATCAGGAGGAAAGTTACTCAGGCATTGGTTTTCCTGAAAGCAGATTGCTGATAGCAAATTTGAAGTCATTTCATTGTTGACATAACACTAGAGTGTTCGCCTCAAAATAGCACTGGAGATTTTGGTGAATGCGATAGCAATTAACACTCTTTGTTGTAATGAAGATGGTGAATTAGGATGCGCCCGGAGGTCCACGATCCGAAGATGAAAGGCCAACAGAGGTGAGAAATGGCGATAGACAATCAACATAACAGGGAGAAATATGCAGCTGCAGTTCTATTTGAACAGTGGCTGTTTCGTGGTGAGAATCTTTGACAAAGCAATAATCACAAATCGAACAATCCGATTTGAAAACTGGTTCTTTAATAATGCCCTTTGCAATTGTAGGACTGTATCTGTGATGATGAAAGAATTTGACAGTAAAAACCAGAACAAATAACGACATGAAAAAACCAGCTATCAGCTTTTTAAGCAATATTGTTTTTTGTTTATTCACCAGATAAATATATTGAATTTTTCGTTCTACGTACAATTAAAATGTTACTGACATAAAATTGCAAATGATGCTAATCTTTTTCTGCATTTGATACAGATTAGGCTTAATTATAATTTTTATTAGATCTATATTATTGTAAAGACTTATCATTCCTTGGTTCTTAAATAATAACTCAATTTAAAAGACCATCCAGTTATCAATGGAAAAATATATATACTCATTCTCATTTTTATTTGCCTGACGTGCTTTTTCCGCTCAGGTCATCATTCTTGATACTTCTTTGATTTTTCCTTATTGCTGATTTGAGAGCTCCAAAGTTGTAATTGACGTTCAGAGCAAACATCCGGTAATTTCGCTGGCTGGATACCAGTTGCCTGAAATCCGTCGTAACAGTTTCTGTTCGAGCGTAACGGTATCTACTATAGGGATTGCTTACTGAAGCAGAAAGCAACAATTTTTTATTGAATAGTTGTTTGGATAATCGGTAAGTATTGAATATGTAGGCGTTTGTTCGTCCCTGCAGCATAATATTCGCGCTTACGTAGGTAAGGGAAGCCATGGCTTTCCAGTTGGCATTGATCTTATAGCTAAGGCTGGTATTAGCATAACCTTGTAACCCGTTGTTGGTATAGAAGCGGCCGCTATACGTGCCTTTGATCCAAAGGTAAGTAAGGGCGCTGTTAAAGTTGACAGAAATTGCTTTGCTAAACGGGTAGTTTATACTGGCATTTAATCCTGCGGTTTTATTCTCTCCTATGTTCAAATAAGTGGTGTACGATACAGTGTCAACAAGCGTGGTTACCTGCTGAATCGAATTGTTGGCAAAAGAATAGCTTAACGCGATGCTATAATTACCTTTTCCAAAAGCGCTGTAAGCCACCTCGAAGTTATTATTTAGAACAGCTCGTAGTCGGGGATTTCCGCTGCTGATGAATTGAGGGTTTGGCCGTGCAATGAATGGATTCAGTTGATAGATGCCAGGTCGTGATATCCTTTGTGTATAGCCTAAAGTAACAGCACTGCCAGAAAATGTATGCTGTACAGATATGACGGGAATCAGGTTCGTATAATTTTCGTGTATAGTGCTTTTTTCAGACCGGAAGTCTGCATCGACTATGGTATGTTCCAGGCGCAGGCCCGCTTTGAAGTCTACCGGCTTAAATTTAAGCTGCCAGGAGTTGTATAAGCTGTATACGTTCTGGTTGTAATTAAACTGGTTGTTTTGCTTCTCGTCAGGAATATAACGGCTAGCTATCGGATCAAATATTTCGCCGGTAAAGTCACTGAAATTACGCCTCATAATAGCCTTGGCTCCTCCATCAATGGTGAATCTTTTCGCCGGATGAATATAATCCAGCTGAATGGTCTGTTCGCGTGTTCCATTATTATTAACTTGCAGATAGCTGTTCTGGGGATAATCATACTGATGATCGATCAGCACTTCATTGCTTTGACTGTTAGGAAAATTGTGGCGCAGATAAGAAAAGGTCAGTAGTTCATTCTTATGGTGTTTGAATCCTAATTGGTAGTTCAGGTCGATATCCAGGCCGCTTTCATTTTGGGGATTGATATCCCGCAGATTATAGGATTGAACAAGACGGTTCTGATCATTCAACAATTCGGCTGCCTGAATGGTTTGGTCATCATATTTACTTTTGAAAAAGCCGACAGAAGCACTAACCAGGTTCAGGCTATCAAATTCATAACTGAGTTCCAGATTTTCCGAATTGTAAATTCCCGCATAAGAATATATACCTTGCTGGGTAAGCAGCGATGTAACTGGTATAAAACTTTGCCAGGTTTTTTTCCTCTCCAAATAACGTTTGAAGTCTTTATAATCATAGGCTCTTCCTGTTATGCCAAATTTACCTTTCTTGCCGGTAAAGGATGCATTCTCGCTCATGCCAATAACATTATTGTAATTCACCCCTATTGATGCATTGTAACCATCCTCCAATTTTTTGTTCATCACGATATTGATGATGCCTGCCAGTCCTTCCGCATCATATTTGGCAGGCGGGGTCGTAATAACCTCTATTCTCAAAATTGAGCTGGCAGGCATTGCCCTCAATGCTTCTCTGGGGTTCCGTGACACCTGAGAAGATGGTCGGCCATTAATAAATATCTTATAATTACCACTACCTTTCAGCAGGATATTATCATCTGCGTCAACCGACAGCAGCGGCACTTTGCTCATAAGTTCCAGAACAGATTGTATCTTATTATCCGGATCGGCCTGAACGTTGTAGCTCAATCGGTCAACGTCTCGCTTGATTAAAGGCCGGGCTGCAACTACTATGACATCTTTGAGCTGTCTACTTTCAGGAGACAACTGTATTTCATGTAAATCAAAGGAAGAGTCTGCCATGCCTGATGTGCCAATCACAGTAAGGATCATTTTCTGATAGCCTATACGAGTTATGGTAATTTCATAGGGTTGGTTGCTCAGTGTATTAAAGTTAAATCCGCCCTCATCATTGGTGAGAATTGATTTTATAATCTTGCTTGTGTGAACACTTTTTAAAATAACTGTTGTTAACCCAAGAGGTTTACGAGTCGTGGAATCCATTATCGTTCCCATTATTGAAATAAGGGAGGTGTTGTTTTGTGCTATAGCAGTCACGTCCGGGAAGGTTAATAAGAAGAATAAGATATTTATACAACTTGTTAGTCTAAGCCCCATCACGACAGCTATCATATGGCTTCTATTGAACATGGATACGGTTTTGGTGTTTTTATTATAGTTATGCGACAGTTAGATCTTGTCAATTATCTTAATTCTGAAATGGCCACAATAAATGAGACGATCTGCATGAAGACCTGGCGAGTATTGTTTCATTTCTATAACCTGTTTTGCTCATCTAACTGATGCGTTTTGTTAGTGGTTAATTGACCACCAATGTGATAGGTGAAGATTATATATAACCTCCTGCTATCGGATACATATTTATAATTATTGTTTATGGTATTGGTTATTGAATAACCCCAATAATTGGCTGTGTGAAAAAGGTCTGAACAGGAAAACTTTGCATCAAGTCTTTTCTTAATCAGTGGCTTTTTTACACCGCAGGTTGCAGAAAAATATCTTTTAGAACTATAAATTCCGTTTAATTGCGGTGAATTATATTGTGCCATCAACTCAAAGCCGATGTCATAAGGGAACGAGATCGTTTGATTAATTCTTATATTGACGGATAATTTTTTAGCCTTAGCAAAACCTGATAGTTGTAACAACGGATAATTCTCATAATTTAAATCTACCGTACTATTGATATTCCAGGCGCTGTTTATTATAAAAGGCGCAGTCAATAACAAATCAAACCTTTTGCGATTGGAGAAATTAGTGTTGCTTGATATCAATATATTATTATCCATCCTTGCATTCTGGGATATAAAGTTGTTGGACGTGTTGAAGGTAAATGTTGCGATATATTTATCACCCAGTGTATAGGATATTGAAGCAAGCCACGCCTTTTCGGGCTTCAGGTTCGGATTGCCCTGGTAGTAGGAATATTTATCGGAAAAATAACGTACGGGGTTTAAGTTACTGTAAGCCGGTCGGTTGATTCTGCGGCTTATCGAAAGATCCAGTTTGCTTTTCGCATTAAGAGCTTGATTAAAAGATATGGACGGGAACAAGTTCGTGTATTTTCTTTTATCGTCGTTTCCCAGGCTGATTGAATTCCCATTGGATAGTGTATGCTCTACCCTTAGCCCAAGGTTAATGCTTGTTGACTGCCATTTTTTGGATGCTGATATATAAGCTGCCGCAATCTGTTCTTTATAAACAAAATGATCACTCAGTGAAGGCGCATATTCAAAGCTGTTATTAAGTAATGAATCATACCTGAAATTATTGTCGATTGTTACATCGGAAAATTTAATTCCAGCCAGGAGTTTGACCTGTTTATATGGTAACTCCAGGTCAGTTTTCAGGGACCTGATATTTATATTACTTGGCTGATGAAAATTTAGTTGCTGGTAAGGCTGTAAAGAAGCTCCACTGGTTTTAAACTCCTGGTTGGCGATATACCCATCAGAGTTATTGCGGTAGATTATATAATCCGCGTCAGCCGAAATTTTTTTTCCCATGGTGTCAAGGGAAAATTTATAGTTAAGGTTGAATATATTATTATAGTATGGTTCTTTCAGATTTTGATTATTTTGTATAACAGAGTTGACCTGGTAACTGCTGTTTTTCAGATAAGATGGGCCGCTTCCTATTCTGCTCCAGTCATCTATACTGCCCGAAAATGAAAAGCCTACTTCCTGCTTTTTATCTACATACAAATCGATCCCGGCCTTATAAAAATAGTAATAGCTTTTTCTAATATCTTGCGTTTCCCTGTCTACAATAAAGTCGTTATTGTTACCTATAATTTGTGTGCTTGTTTTTGTCGTAAGACTGTGACGGTAATCATATCCCAGGTTGCCAAAAATGTTAAGCTTCCGGGTCTTTATATTACTTGTAATAGACTCCCTGTTCAGCAGATAGTACCCTGCGCCCAACGCAGCGTTTATATCAGCCGCATATCCTTGCTTATTACTTTTTTTGGTTACAATATTTATGATGCCGGCATTTCCGGAGGCGTCGTACTGAGCCGTTGGAGTATTTATTATTTCTATGCGGCTTATATTTTCAGACGACATGCCTTTTAACATATTGCTTAACTGCTGTCCGGATAAATAAGTCATTTTGCCATCCATCATCACATTAACAGTGGCTGAACCATTGAGCATTATGTTTTCATCCTGTGTAACACTTACACCTGGTGTTCGTTGTAACAATTCAAATGCGGAACTACCAGTAGCGGCTACACTTTGGTCAACATTATAAATTAATTTACCATTGCTTATTTCAAAGGTGTTTTTTTTGGATGTTACCAGTACTTCTTTAAGCTCTTTTGATTGAGGTTGCAAAACGATATCGGGAAGAGTTATATTCTCAGTCTTTTCATCTAGGTAAATCAATGAACTTTGGTAAGTATGATATCCTATTGAGGACGCTCTCAAATAATAGCGACCTGGTTTGATATCTTCAATTGCAAATGATCCGGTGGATGAAGAAATTGTTTTTTTCTTGTTAAGTGAATCCTCGGATTTATATAATGAGACTGTCACCTGGCTTAAAGGCTGTTGCTGAATATTAAATATTTTTGCCTTAATGCTAATGGATATGTTCTTTTCAGGTTGCTGAGCCGATAATTGTTTATAATTTATACAGAGTATAATCGATAGCCCGTATACAAGAAGTTTAATGGCCATGGTTGAAGAGAATTAGAAATGATTGTTGGTGGCTGACCTTGAATAGAATAATTGCAATAACTTTTGGCACTCCCTGATCAAACGACAAGCCATGCGGCAGTTAAAATTGATACTGATAAATTATCATCTATATCAAGTAAGAGTTCGGTAAAAACATGTTGATGAATATACCGGTAGGTATTCTATAACAAATCAAAAGGTAAGTATAGGTGATGTAACTATATAAACAAATTAACTGAATGGCGGGCTTTTGTTGGTAGATCCTTTGGTGTATTGTAACAAGGGCGCAACGAGCGAGAGCGGGGGGCTATAAATGTTATTGACTTTACATCCAATAAAGACGAAAGCCGTAGTGTGATATAACTGTTTATGTTGTTTATTAAATAAATAATCACATACCAGGCATTTTGACTGAACGAATTCTTTCTTATTATTTCTGAAAGAATTGTTGAAGATTTGATGATGATGCAGGGACTGAACAAGAGGTATAGACAACACAGCAACGAACAAAATACTCCAGAGTATTTTATAAGATGCTGTCTTTAATATCTTATATATTTTACTGTATTTCAATTTGCAACGAAGTTGCATTTAAAATTTCATTCTAAAAAATCTGATTTGATTACAGATTTGTACGATTTGGAGATAGATTAATAAGGTATAATGAAAGACTTAAAAAATGGCTAAAAAAATTTCTGAGAGAAAAAATAGCTGACGCCTGGAAAGAGGTATGTTATTAACTTATAGATATTTATTCAAAGTGGTATTTAAATGATCTTTATTTGTTTGAAAAGTTTAAGTCAGAACATTCTTAAAGATTAATTTGCAAATCATCTTCACGCTAATATTCGCAATGGGTCTTAATCATTCGTACAAAACATCATGTTTTTCCATTATCCATATAAACCCTATTATTTGAGAACATGGGTTTGCCTGAGAAATCCTGGTGAAGCGTGTATTCAACTATACCTTTAGTATTGGGAACTTTATTTACTATTTTACTTTTCACAAATAACTGCAAAATCCTATAAATAGAAGTCCGGTCTATGTGTTGGCCAGTTGCAATAAAATCTTTTGCGCTAAACACCTGTTTGCAATTAATGCAAATCATTTGTAGAACGAACATACGAGGCTGAGTTATATGTATATTTTTCTCTTTTAAAAGTATAATGATCTCATCATCGTGAGAAGCACTCATATATTAGGAATTGGTGGGTTGATCGATTTTAATAAAGGTTCGGGAACATCGGTATAAAAAAGTAATGCTCCCGAAACTGTATTTATTACTGGATCTTCGTACTGAACATAGTTTCAGCATCCGTAGATGATTTGGTGCTGTTTATTAAATCAGCAAGTGCTTTTCCTCCATTTTCATAGTGCCTCAAAGTTATTTTTATTGATCCCGTTGACGCTGCACCAGTTGTCCAAACACTTTTCAATCCTAGTGGTATGCCATTTGGATCATTATCAAGCCCGCTTACCGTAATATTAGAGCCTGCTGCAGGCTCAAAATAAAACCGGTGGTCTATAGCTTCTTTTCTCACCTCGTCTGAAGTTACTACGGTCGGGTTTTTTGTTTTATCGAATATAACGATTTCAGTATTGTATGTTTTGCCAGGAGCCAGGGTTATAATGTCTATAACAGGACTGCTACCGCCAGCCCCATCAAGGTCTTCCCATTTATAGGTTAACATCGTTCCACCCCCGACAGGTGTTAATTGTAACTGTACGGTGGTAATTACTTCGTTGGCATTTACCTCTTCTTTATTTTTTTTACAGGAAGCGATAACCAGGCTAAAAGCTGCGACAGCTAATAAGGTTTTGAATTTGTTTTGCATTTTGTTTCTTTTTTAATTGTTCTATGAATGTTAATGTAAAAGTTTTTCGAATGGCACCTTCACGCGTATACTGATATTTCTCCCCATTTCGTCTGTGAAATAGCGAAAGCTGTTCAGGTATTCGCGGTAGCGTTTATTTAAAATGTTCCTGGCACCCAGGCTGAAGGTTACAGGGAGTTTTGAAAAATTAATCGTCGTAGATGCATTCAGGTTAAGCAGTGTATATCCTGCAGGAGGCGCTTTGTAATCCTGTTTGCCGTATTTATCGCTTGGAACCCTTGTTTGTTTAAATACCGTTGCTACTTCGGCAGACATATATGACCCAGTGAGCTTTCCTTTGTCTTTAAATTTATAAGCGAGCTCATTGCTTAGCCTGTCAGACGGCATGAGGATTAGCCAGTCGTCAATACTCCGGTTGTAAGCCCGTAATATTGAAACTTTAGAGGTCAGCTCCAGGTGTTGAAAGAAGTAATAACTCAGGGTTATATCTGTTCCCCTTAAAAGTGCATTAGTTTGTTGGTATTTAAGTAAGGGAAATGCCCCGGCAATAGTGAGAACAGGTGAGTCAGGTTTTGGCTGTTGGTAAATAAAATTATTGATGCTATTGTTATAAATGGTAATGTCAGCAAAAAACGTTTTTGCTTTATTAGAATAATTTAAGCTGGCAGCTATGTTAACAGATCTTTCTGTTTTTAGATTGATGTCTCCTGATTCGTAGGTTGCAGTTCCGTGATGGATGCCATCACTTAAAAGCTCATTTACATAAGGGGCACGGTTTGCCAATGTTATGCCTGCGTTGACCCTGAAATCATCATTTATTTTATAGAGTGTATTAAAGGAAGAAGCGAGTGTAGAATAATTAAAGTCGTTATTAATGGGTGCACCATTAAACAAAAGTCTTTTGGTAGCGATGTTTTTAAAATCATAGCGAATGCCACCCTGTAACTCCCATCGGTGCTTTGCCCATTTTTCAATCCAATACCCTCCATAAATTGTGGCGAAGTAATTGGGGATAAAATAACGCCCGCTGTATGAGTTATCCTGTTGCATAGATGAAACTGCCACGGTGCCCTGCAAGTTGTTAACCTTTGGATGATCCCATGAAACATCTTCGGATAAGGTTAGGATTGACAGGTTTAGCTGGGCGCTTTTGTTGCTTGAGCTGCTTCTTTGAACATCATACTCTTTGCGGTGGTTGTACTGCGCGGCAAGCAACACATTAAACTTACTTCCGCCCGAATAGAAGCTTGACTTCACTTTAAATAACCGGTGTATTACATCCTGGTTAGGACGTTTGATGGAGTAAGTTTTATCACCTAAAAAAATATCTGCCGGCTGGCTGGCGTCAATAGCTGTTCGGAGGTCAGTAAGATTGCCAATATGAGAACCTGAAAAAATGCCCACCGTTGTGCGAAACTGGCTATAGAAAGCCTCGATATTGTAATTTTTCTTATTCCATCCAGTCGTAAGGGAAAAATTTTGTTCTTTTATACCAGTATTGTTTAGGCGATAACCGGGTGTGCTGACATTTCCTCCCTGCTTGAAAGTACCCTGTAAGCGATAACTAAAAGCAGGTTGTTTTTTAAGTTGTTGCTCAAACATTCCCGAGAACACATATTCCCCGTTATTGGTAAAGTAAGCTGTATTAAGCTCACCATAATAACCAGGCTGATGCCTTAGCGGTTTTGGATTAACAAGTATAACACCTCCAATTGCATCTGATCCATAACGTAATTCATCAACACCTTTTATCACTACGAGGTTGTCTGCAATAAATGGATCTACCTCAGGTGCATGTTCATTACCCCATTGCTGTCCTTCCTGCCTGACACCATTATTAATTGTAAGGATCCGGTTGCTATGTAATCCATGAATAACCGGCTTTGAAATGGTTGCGCCGGTTTGCAACAAGGCAACGCCATTCATTTTACTTAACGCTTCTGCCAGGGAGAGCCCGCGCGTTTCTTCCAGTTCTTTACCCGATAATTCCTTTTTGATACCTGTATTTTGAATCCCCTTCAAAGAAGTCACTGTTACCTCTCCCAAAGTATTGACGGCATGTGGAAGACTAACGTCTATATGCAACTGTTTTGATAATACAATTTTCCGTAATAAAGTGTCGCAATTCACATGCGTGATCTTTAACGTATAATTTCCTGCACACAGATCGCTAAAAACAAAATCACCTTCTTCGTTAGTAATAATGGTCTTGCCAGTTTCCACTAATGATACTGTTGCATTCACCAATTTTTGCCTGGTATCGCTGTCTGTTACATGCCCGGATAAACCTATAGCGCAATTCTGCGAAAAAGCAGCTGTGTAAGCTGTGAGTAGAATTACAAACAAAATGTGTTGCTTCACAATGAGATTTAATAATAAAAGAAGAGTAATAATAAAATTACTTACGGCTTAGAGAAAAGTGTGCAGTACTATTTATAAGTGACGTTCCATCAAAAAAACATTTGTATCGTCTATTGCTTACACACTTGTTTTTATTACTGAACAAGATGGGACTAGATAGGGTAAACAGCAGGTGGACCTCTTAATTCGAAGAAGTAATGTATGGAATGAAAATGGGGATTGACGTATTCCTTCTCGTGTTTAATAAAAAATATCGGAGCCGTTAAAACCGACATTATATCCACTTCCTCGAATGGAGACAGTGCCACGATATTATCACACGGACAATTTACACCAGCATTCGATAGGTGAATTTTCTCTTTTGCAAGAATTTTGCAGGATGTGTCCTTATGATCGGCCACCAGGTTGTGTAAGAGACGTTTTGGCGTCAACGCAAGTGAAAACACGCAAAGCACTAATGCTGCAAGGAAAGGCCGTATGGTAATAAGTTTGTGCAACTTTTTATTTGAAACTAGGTTGCAAACATATGACTTCTTTTTTAATTTTAATGGTTTATTCATTAATTATTTACCGAATATTGATTCACTAATAGGTATATAAATCAGGCAGCTGGTAGCACTTAATACGTATTTGTTTGTTGAATACCGGGGTAAAGCGATGGCTTACCAGCAATATATAAGCGAAGTCCTTAATGAAATCAGACTTTCAAGCTTATGCCTCGCAGGCCAATATTAGAAGTGCCTTGTTTTCGAGTAACCTCATAAGTCTGTTACTTTCAAGCAATACCTGAAAAAGATTATGCCATCAATATCTTTAGCCTTTTCAATGATAACATTTGGGTTGTTACAAAGCAAGAGAAATTAAAAGATTCTGCTTGTGAAGTGAAATAATCATCTATTTGGGGAACTATGTAATTGTAGAGATAATTGTAGTTTACAGCAAATAAAACGAGACCGATCATTCAAAAACACAATCCAAGGAAAATGTTAATCCGCCTGATGAAGCTGCCCAATAATTATTTCAAAATTGATATACTAAAAAAATTAACTGAATTAATTAAAGCACGAAGCCATACTATTAACAGAGATATTGTTACGGATACGCCTTGACGTTAATTCTTTTAAAAAAAGAATTACTTTACGCAATCACAAATACATTCCAGTCTCAAGCTTTATCGAAAGAAAATATCGACTCCTTTTTAAAATGGTTCGAATCGTCAGAAATAATTCTACTAAGCGCCTTCATCACCCTAAATTATTTTAACACTCAATCCTTTAATAGCCTGCCAGCCTGATTTATCTATTAACCGAAAGAGAAAATGATAATGGCCCGCGTCGAAAGTTTCTGGTACTGCAATGTCATGGGCTGCCTGATAGATGTTCTGATTTCCGGGATAATTTTTCACAAATGAAATATAAAGCATCATTTTATGAAGAAATTCCGCTAAGTAAAATGTTTCAATCGCTATCTTTATAGACAAGCTTCGCAATAGCCCGAAATCCAGCAGTTCATACGCTCTTCTTTATAACCTTTGGGAAGTTTAACCACGATATGTTCCTTAAGGCATTCAACCTTCTGACAATTAAGACATCTAAAATGAAAATGATCGTGGTCGTGATGCTGGTGATTACAGTTAACACATAAAGCATAATAACTCTTGCCATCGTCCGAAGTAACACGATGTGTGATACCGTCTTCACAAAAACTATTTAGTATCCTG
>JBDUCK010000300.1:0-4278 GCA_040003485.1 Ferruginibacter sp.
CCGTTTTCCCAACTAAACCATATTAAAGAAGCTTTTCCTACCACATGATCTTCCGGCACAAAGCCCCAATAGCGGCTATCCTGGGAGTTGTGACGGTTATCTCCCATCATCCAGTAATAATTCATTTTAAAAGTATAGGTTGTTGCAGCCTTATCATTAATAAATATTTGACCTGCCCTGTTCTCAAATTTATTGTTTTCATACACCTGTATGCAACGCTGGTAGCGAACTAAATTATCCGGGGTAAGTTGAATGGTGCTGCCTTTTTGCGGAATAGTGATTGGCCCGTAATTATCCATCCCCCAATGAATATTTGGGTTTGTATTATAGTACGGGAAAGTCCGGTTATCTTCTCCATGTATAGAATCGGCAATACTGTAACCGGCAGGTATTTTCAAATGCGCAAATTCTTCGTTCGTAATATTTATCTGGTATTCATTTGGCACTGAAGCAGGCCTTACATCACCAATATCATCGCCTTCATGTATTTTTATACCTATTGCTTCCAGCGTTTCTTTATCAGGATATACATTGGCCGGCACTTTCAGCGTATAGTATCTTTCCGACTGTGGGAAAACAGGTTGTGGTTGATCATTTACTATTACTTTTCCATTTACTACCTGCAATACATCACCACCAATTGCCACACACCTTTTAATAAAATTTTCTCTTTTATCAACCGGCCTGGTTATAATATCGGCAGCATAACGGTTCCAGGTTTCTTCTCTGCCTAATTGCTGTACTACTTCATAATAAGTTATTTTGCTGCCAAACTGTTGCTCTGCATCATTTATCAAAGTATCATTTACCGGGAAGTTAAATACCACGACATCATTTCTTTTTACCGGGCTTGCAAACCAGCGTGTATAGGGCAATTCAATTGCGTCGGAATATGATTTTGAATTTGTATAAGGCATTGTATTATGAATGAACGGCATTGCAATGGGCGTATTAGGAATACGGGGACCGTAACTGAATTTGCTCACAAATAAGAAATCATTCACCAATAAAGTTTTTTCCATTGAAGGCGTGGGAATAGTGTATGCTTCAAAAACAAAAGTGCGTATAAGCGTTGCCGCTACTACTGCAAAAGCTGCAGCATCTATCCATTCACGGGCGGCAGATTTCACATTATTATTTACAACAAGTTTACCTGCATATTTTTCATTTTTAGAAAATCCTAAATAGGGGAAATAAAGAAATGGTACAAATACCGTAGCAGCATGATGCAAAAAGCCAAAGCGGCCAAAATGCTCTACAAATTTTATAGTGATCCAGATGGTGATGAACTGGCCGGCTACCGGAATAAATTGGAGAAAGAACCATATTTTTTTGAGTTCCATTTTTTCAACCATACACCACGTGTTGTAAAAAGGGATCAGCGCCTTCCAGGCATCAATACCTGCTTTTTTAAACATTCCATATAAACCTACGTGCCAGCCGATGGTAGCCACAATCAAAATTATCCAGCCTATACTCATATTGTAAAAATTTAAGGGCAAAAAAATTATGAACCCATTTTATATTAGATGACAGATGTTTTGTATTGTTACAGCAGTACAAGGAGATTTTTTTTATTAAAGCCTCGCCTCCGTTTGTTCAGCTCCGTCGGTTTCCGATAAATATAAAATTGAGCCGCCGTTCTCTGCTGCGTGGTTTTTAACCAGCGACGGTTAACGAATTTGTAATAATTTTTTTAGGCAACTTTCTTTTCTTATCGGCGGGTGTCCCACCCAACTACTCAGCTATCATCGTTGGTGAACCATACCAAACGATGGCGAAAAGGCATTATTTAGATAAATGGAAAGAACTATATCCAGCAACCTCGCCATAATTTTATCCTGCAACAATTCAAGGCTGTAAACATTTATTTAAAGAATATAAATATAAAGATGTGCTATACTGGAGCTGCTTTCGATACGTCATTATAACAAGCGGTATTCTTTCCCCAACTATTTCTCCAAACAGTACAGTTACACGCCATTGTCTGCAACTACACATTCTGTATATGTAATGCCTTCTCTGTAGAAGATATTTATATCGCACAATTTTTTTAAATCATTAAAATTTTTTTATGAAGCTCAAAATTATTTTACCTTTTGCGGTATTCCTTCTTGCATTTTCCAGTTGCAAAAAAGATGATTCTTACCCACTGAATCCTCTTTACGATCTGGATATTACTCTTCATGGCCAAACGAAAGGTGCAGGTTCTGGTAGTGGTTTTATTAAGTTTCGCCAGAATCCAGATACCGCCCGTGTGATCACACTCGACACATGGGTTACTAATTTGCAACCCCATCATTCTTACCTGTTACAACGTGCAGTAAATCCTGTAGCGGATGTCACCGGCTGCTCAAGTACTGCATGGCTTACGATAGGAGAAGGATTACAACCAAAGTCAATTGTCACAAATGCCCATGGAGATGGAAGCGCAAAATTATGGCGTGATATTACCTCCGTTGCCAGGGGTGCAGCATTTCATATTCACTTTCAGATAGTGGATGAAGCAACTTTAGCACCGGTATTAACGAGTGACTGTTTTGATTATACGGTGCGGTGATTTTTTTTTAATAATTTAAAAACATTTTTCATGAAAAATATATTCCTTTTACCTGTTTTAATATTTATGCTGGCAGTTGCCAGTTGTAAAAAGCATGATACAACAGGTCCCGCCGGCAAGTACCCTGCAGATGTGGCCAATGCATGGATGCAGATGCAGATAAGATTAACCAGATCCACTGCAGGGTACAATTCCGTTGTAAGTGACCGGTCTTTTGCTTACGCAGGAATTACACTGTATGAATCTTTGGTGCCTGGCATATCGGGCTCTCGCTCTTTACTACCTCAAATTGGAGGAAGTGCTTTAGCAATCAATAAAAGCTCTGACCAGTATTACTGGCCAGCCAGTGTAAATGCAGCGATGGCAATGCTGACGAAGAGTTTTTTTGAAACAACCTCACCTGCTAACAAGGCCAGTATTGATTCGCTGGAAGCCGCTTATGCCACTAAATTTAAAAGCGAAGCAGATGCCACAAAAATTCAGAATGCGGTAGACTATGGCCACCTGGTGGCAACAGCTATTTTTAGTTGGTCGGCAACAGATGGTGCACACCAGGCGTACAACCATATTGTTGACACAACATATACCGCACCGACAGGCGAGGGTTTATGGGTGCCTACTTTCCCTGCTTTTGGCCGACCGGTGCATCCACACTGGGGAAATAACCGTAGTTTTATTGCTGACATTGCAGCAAATACACAGCCTGCAGCGCCATTGCCTTATTCAACTGAGCCTAAATCCGCTTTTTATGCAATGGTAAATGAACTATATACCATTTCATTATCTCTTACACATGAGGATTCTATCACTGCTAAATTTTGGGGCGACCAGCCGGGCAATCTGAATGTGCCTGCACATGCCACCAATATCCTTACTCAATTAATTGTTAAAAACAAATTAGATCTTGGAGCTGCAGCGGCTGCTTATGCACTGCATGGCATTGCAATGAATGATGCCAGCATTTCTACGTGGAAAACTAAATACACCTATAATTTGTTACGCCCTATCACCTATATCCGAACTACTATGGGACACTCCACATGGAACTCCGTAATAACAACTCCGCCGCACCCGGAATACATAGCTGCTCATGCTGTAATATCTACAGCAAGCGCAGTAGTGTTTGAAAAGATTTTTGGAAAGCAATATTCATTTACGGATCATTCTTACGATGCTACTTATGGCGCCCGTACTTATAGCTCATTTGATGATTATGCTAAAGAAGCCGGACGGTCAAGGTTATTGGCTGGCATACATTATTCGCCTTCTATTGCGGCTGGTCTAGTGCAGGGAAGACAGGTAGGAAATAAAGTAGTGCAATTAAACCTAGCCAAATAATCTTCGTGTTTACGGATCAGCCGGAAATATTTTCCGGCTGATCCGTATTTGCAAAACAAACTATTAATAAAGCTTTGGTGTTTCTTTTTGCAAAGAATAGTGTTATAAGTGGTGCTTATCTATTTTAAAATAATTGCATTAACTTTCCTTAACAGCAGCAGATTACCGTGCAAACGAAGTAACCGTTATTGCTACTGGTATCTAAAAAGCCCTAAATGAAATTCAAATGGTTAATATTATTTTTATTAATTCCTGTGCTTTCCCAATCACAACATCATCGCATAGATAGTTTAACAAAGCTGTTACCTGCTTTAAAAGACAGCAGCAGAATTGATTGTTTAAATAAACTAAGTGTTGAATATTACGTAAACGCTTTAAGC
>JBDUCK010000301.1:0-4273 GCA_040003485.1 Ferruginibacter sp.
AGCCAGCTCTTCGCCATATTTATTTTCCTTATAAATAACAGCTATTTTACCTGGCCGAATATTTTGTTGCAGCAGCTCATAAATATTATTTGTAATAGCAGCCATTTCTTCTTTAACTGAATTATATTCTGTAATAATCGGCAGGTGTGTAAGCTGATTTATTTTAGTATTAGATGAAATTAGTTCCTTACTAAGCCCATCAATTTGTTTTACCAAGCGCTCCTGGTTTTTATTAATGAGGGTTTTTGAAATATCAAGAATAGGTTGAGTACTGCGGTAATTATTGGTAAGCACTACGGTCATTAAATCGCTGCTGTAGGTATTGGCAAACTCAAGCATGTTTTCTACATTGGCACCCTGGAAGCGGTAAATGCTCTGGTCATCATCGCCTACCACAAATACGTTCGGCTTATCCCAAAAACTAATAAGAAGCTGTACCAGCTTGTTTTGTGTGCCGCTAGTATCCTGGTATTCATCTACCAGTATGTATTGAAATCTTTCCTGGTAATTGGAAAGCACCTGTGGATTTTCTTCAAAAACTTTAATTACCCAATTGATCATATCATCAAAATCGTATCGGTTTTTTTGCCGCATCAGGTTCTGATAATTTTCAAATTCGTTTACGGCTGCCCGCAATTTTTCAAGCCTCTCTTTTTCTTCATCCAGTTTGTCCTGCTTAAAATCACCGGTATTAAACTGTTTGTATTTTCTTTTATAAACAAACTCATCCCTGGTGGGCAGGTCTTTTAAATACTCTTCAATTTTTTCATTAATATATGTGGGTGACCAGCCTTCCCGTTTCATAGAAGAAAATAGATTGCGCAGGTTATTTATTTCAAAATATACATCGCCACGGTAGCGTTTGAGTAAATGGCTTTTTGGAAAATTATCTATCAGTGTTTTAAAAAGCTGAATATTTTCCAGTTCGGAAATAGCATCTAAAGATTTTTTTTCAAAAAGGGAAAGATTGTCCTGTATAACATCATTACAAAAAGCATGAAAGGTGTAAATATTTACTTTGTAGGCATCGGCACCAATGAACCGCTGCAGCCTGCGCCGCATGGCTATAGCACCAGCATCGGTATAAGTAAGACAAAGAATATTTTCTGGAAGGGTATCTGTATCTAATAATATTTTACCGATACGGGCCGCCAGAATCTGTGTTTTGCCCGTACCTGGCCCGGCAATTACCATTACGGGGCCTTCAATAGTATCTACAGCTATGCGTTGCTGTCGGTTTAGCTTTTCATATTCTTCGGCAAATTTATTTTGAAGCGTTTGACGGTATGATGACATAAAATATTAACGGTTTTTGCTGCATTGTGCTCATATGTACAAGAGTGCGACGCCACGGAAGCACCATATAATGATAATGCCGGGTACAAAGAAAAACAAAATGAGCTGATTGTTGTTATGTAAATTAAATTAAAAAGATGAGTAAAGTTTACAGTTTAAAAACTGTTCAGATAATTCCGGTTAGTTTAGATAAAGCGTGGAGCTTCTTCAGCAACCCGGCAAACCTGCAAGCCATAACCCCACAAAACCTGGGCTTTAAAATTATTTCGGAACATCATGGTGATGACATGTACGCCGGGCAGGTAATTGAATATAAAGTGAAACCTGTTATGAATATTCCGATTTACTGGATGACAGAGATTACCCATGTAGAGGACAAAAAATATTTCGTAGATGAACAACGGTTTGGACCTTACTCTTTATGGCATCACCAGCACCATTTTAAAGAAATACCTGGTGGGGTAGAGATGACCGATATCGTACACTATAAACTACCTTTTTGGGTTTTAGGCGATATTGCAAACTCATTGTTTGTAAAAAAGCAATTGAATGAAATATTTGAATACCGGTTTAAAGTTGTAGAGAAAATGTTTCCCGATGTTTCAAACGTTCAAAGTTCAAATGTTCGGGGTTTAAAAGGTTACACAACCTCTTAAACCCCCATGGAACTTCTAACCCGGCATACGGGTAATATACTTTTCTATTTGTTTTATCTGGTCTACAATTTGGGGTGTGGTTGGTTTAAAGCCTTTTGCTTTTTTAAAATATTCCTTAGCGGCACGAAATTCTCTTTTATTCATCATAATAGAGCAGAGCTGCAGATAAGCAGCAGCCTGGTTTTCTTTATCGGGTAAGCCTGCCCGTATGGCCTGGCGTATATAAGATTCGGCTTCTTTTATATTCCCTTTCTGCATACACAACATGCCAAGTTGTAATTTGTTTGGGCCTTCTGCCTGTTTGGTAAGTGCACCACCACCCAGGGAAAGGCTTTTTTTCATGTGCTTTTCGGCAGTATCAAAATCCTGGTTTACCATGGCAAGGTTTCCCTTAATGGTATAATAAACGGATCGCATAGGTTTGATAAGCAGGCCGGGAAACATGATACCATCTACCACTTTTTTGGCGCCTTCCATATCGCCTTCTTCCATATAAGATTGAATAATCCTCATAGGCCCTAATAAAAAATGGCCTACAATGAGCACAGCAGCCAAGAAGTACAATATAAATGAAGGCCAAAAACTGGTTTCATAGTTAACGAAAACTGCTGCCGCCAGCAGCACAAGCCCTATCCACAGCCGGTATTTTATTATGATGTTCATCCACTTCATAAGAGCAAAAATTTGGAGGGCAAAGATAGCGTATGATTTTAGATTTTAGATTTGCGATTTTTGATTGAAAGAAAGCATTATTTTTGCCCTCCCTGAAAAAATTGTAATTCATTTGCAAGGTTTATACAATGGTCCCGTAGTTCAATGGATAGAATAGAAGTTTCCTAAACTTTAGATCCAAGTTCGATTCTTGGCGGGACCACTTAATTTTTACCAGCTAACCTTGGAGTAATCAATACTTCAAGGTTTTTTATTGTTGAAGTTAACCGTTTCTTAACCCCTTTAGTAAAATCCCTTGCTTTTCTTCCTCAATACTAAGTACCGAAAGGTTTTTGAAACAGATTTTTTTCTTTGTATAACAATTCAGGATTCCAAATTTCATTTGCCAAGTTTGCAAATTCCTGAGTCCGAGTTTTTATACTTCCGCATTTATTGGAGGCTAAGTATAAAAATTAAAAGCTGTTAAAATTAATTTTAATAGCAGTGGTTTTTCGTTATTTATTTAAATAACTATATAAATTTAATCCACTTCCAATTGTACAAATTAATTAATGATACCAGGACTGAAATATTGCTGACTGCAACTCACCTGGTTTCTCTATATGCCGGATAAAAAATTTTCTTTTATCTTTTTCACCGGGTTCCACCTCAACTTTTAATCCTGCATAGGCCAGGTAAGTATTGTAATCAAGTTCTTTGGTAGTATATACATATTCAAATTCATGAGCTAATGAAATACCTGCCACGGTTTCACATGCCTGTTGAAATTCAGCATCTGTAAAACCACGCTCTAATTTTTTATAGTATTGCCAATACAGTAACCGCATTACATCATCTAAAGATTTTTTATTTTGAGTACTATGTCGAATGGCAAAGTCAAGTATGAGTCCAACGGCCGGTCCCTTATCATAATAAGAGATGGATTTTTTGGCATCCTCGCCTTGCTTACCAAAGGGGCCATCGCTCCAGGTTTCATAGCTGGCTTGAGTAAGTGATTGATATAAACGCCCGGGATTATTTTCTACTGCATTGATGTTACTTTCAAAATTTTTAAACAAGGCCTGCTCACTAATTAAGCCCGCTCTTTTAATAATTAGATATTCGTAGTAAACAGATAGGCCCTCGCTTACCCAAAGCAGGTTGGTTTTATTTTCCCTGTCATAATCAAATGGGCCAAGTTCAAATGGCCTTATCCGTTTTACATTGTAATGATGAAAATATTCATGTGCTAAAAAACTCATCATCCTGTTCATGCCATCCGGTATATTTAAACCTTTGCCATTAAAACTTACAGTGGTATTGTTTAAATGTTCAATGCCTCCCTGGCCGGGACCAATGCCGATAAATGTATATTGCTTATAAGGAATATCTCCAATAATGGCGACAGCAGATTCAACCAGCTTTTTTAAATTATCCATAAACTGTATCCTGTCGAAATCACCTAACTTATAACCTATAAAACGATGCTCTATTCCATTTACTTTAAAAGAGGGAAGCTCCTCTAAATTCCCCATCAGTATGGGGCAATCATATAAAATATCAAAATCAGTTGCCGTAAATTCATTTGATTTTCCTGCAACAGGTTCTAATCCTGTAGCTACTTTACTCCAGTTTTTATTGACAATTATTTTTACCGAAACGGAGATATT
>JBDUCK010000302.1:0-4267 GCA_040003485.1 Ferruginibacter sp.
TTTGCTGTGTGTTTACCATTACATTCTTATTTATGATAGACAGGCTTCAAAACCTTCCAGCAATTCTTTTCTGTCTAAATTTTTACCTATAAAAACCATTTGTGTGCGGCGCTGTTCTTGCGCATTCCAATTGCGGTCGCTTGCAATATCCAGCAGCATGTGTACTGCCTGAAATACAAGCCTGTCTGGCCTGTTGTCTACATTGATGATGCCTTTACTGCGATAAATATCTATGCCCTGCGTCTGCAAAGTGTAATTTATCCAGCTATCAAATTTTTTGAGATTTACCGGCCGGATGTCATCGATACCTACACTGGTTACTTCATCATCATGTGTGTGACTGTGTTCGTATTCATGGCTTTCTAAAGGTTCAACCAACAGGTTGTCTTCTTCAATGTGCATATTAAATTCGTTGGGGTGATGCTGGGTAAACACGGCATAAAACCCTGTTTCATGAGGCCGCAATACAAACTCGTTGTGACTATTGCTTACCATGAAGCGGTGCATTTGTTTATGTGTACCAGCAAAAGAAAAATGTTCCTGTACTTGTGGGTCGTCGCTATAAAGCACAATAGCCCTTCGTTTGGCGGTTTCATAGTCGGCTTCAGCATTGGAATTTAATTTTATAAAAGCTATGTCAATATGTGGGTCGGGGCCTTTGTCTAATGTGAGAGCATATTCTTTACTATCAAATTCATAAATGCCGCCGTATTCAAAAGGCAATTCTTCTATTAAAAATTCGGGGTTCAGTTCTGCTTTTTTATCGAGGTCAAAGGCATTTACTTCCAGTACATATTTCAAATCTAATGAAGCATCTTTGGTATGATGAATTTTTGCCAATGCATTCATTCTTCTTATGCGGTTTTCCAACTCCTGTAGTTCTACCGCAGTAACCAGATCAATTTTATTAAGGATAATTACATCTGCAAATGCAATTTGCTGTTTACATTCATCGCTATCATCTATGTGCTGCAGCACATGCTTGGCATCTACCAAGGTAATGATGGCATCAATTTTATATTGTGATTGCATTTCATCATCTACAAAAAAAGTTTGAGCCACAGGGCCGGGGTCGGCAAGGCCAGTAGTTTCTATCATGATCATGTCCAGCTTATCTTTCCGCTTTGTGAGGTTGCCTAATATTCGTATTAAATCGCCTCTTACTGTACAACAGATACAACCATTGTTCATTTCAAAAAGCTCTTCATCGGCACCAATCACCAGCTCACTATCTACACCTACTTCACCAAATTCATTTTCAATAATGGCTATTTTTTTGCCGTGATTTTCTGTAAGTATCCGGTTGAGCAAAGTGGTTTTGCCACTGCCCAGGAAACCTGTTAAAACTGTGACGGGTATCCTACTGTCTGTTCCATTTTCCATTATGCTAATTTTTATTTTTTAATTAATGCATCAATATCCCACTGCCTTACATACAGCAATGGTTTACGGATGCTAAATTTTTGATTATTTCCCTCCTGCATAATACCAATGACGGTTTCTTTATCGGGGCAATTTGGTTCTGCACAGTTAACCTCCGTTACCATTATAATTACTTCGTCATTCAATTTCATTTTTTCGTTCACCCATTTTTTAATCGCAGCGGTGGAGTTTTTTCTAAACTCCGCATCATTGTTATTTTTATTGCCAGATGTAGGTAACATGCGTTATTTGTTTTCTGTTTCAACAGCTACATCAACCTTAATAACATCATTACCATAGGTAAACAATGATAATTTTTCACAACCGGTTTTCAACACCAGATATTCTTTTACAAACCGCTTTGCATTTTCGGGTGTAACATTCTTAAACCATTTACCTTCTGGCATGGCAATAACTACCGGGCCATCGTTACAACGGCCATTGCAATATGTTTTAGAAGTATGTATAATTTTTTCCATTCCTTCATCGGCTATATACTCCCTTATTTTCCGGGTACTTTCTTCTGCCCCTTTTTGGCAGCACGTGCCGCCGTTGCACATAAACAAATGCACTTCTACTTCCGCAATATTTTTAATGGCCATGTGCAGGTTTTATTTTTGATAAACGAATAAATACTTTGACATAGGTAATCATCACCAACAACACCATTAACAAACCAATTATGAGGTTTGCCAAATCAGACAATATTATAAACGGAAAAAAGTAACTGCCAATTTTGTAAGCAGCAATGGCAAAAGAAGATATAACAATGAGCCATCCGAGGTTGCGTCGGTATTGCCAAACCGAATCATCCACCATGGCTTTTTTGGAAATCTGATATAGCAAGTGGCCATCAATGGTGTCGGTAATTACCATGCCGGTTGTAAATACCAGGCCAATGATCAATGCCATCCACGATGTGCCACTACTGCTTGCTGCATAGCCCCAGGCTGCTGCTTGTGTGGCAGTATCAAACACCATAGCAAACAGAACTCCTACCAATAAAATGGAAAATGGTTTGGTGCTTGTTCTTAATTTTTTAGGAATAAAATGAAGCCGCCATCCTGCCGGCTGGTATATTTCATTTTTTCGAAGCGATTGCAAGTTTAAAAAACCAATTACTACAAGAAGAATAACCGGTATCCATTGCATCCACTCAAAAGGGGTTGCCGATATATGCAAGGAGTTGCTGCCTGCGCTGATGGCTACAGCAATAATTGTAATAACAAGACCGTGCCCAATGGCAAACAAGGTACCTACCCAGGGAGCTAACTTATTTTCTTGTTGTGTTAACCGCAAACTGATGCCATCAATTACGGCGATATGATCGGGGTCTAAACCATGACGAAGGCCGAGTAAAAAAATCAGGGCCAATCCATAAAAGTCAAAAGAAAAAGGATGCATAAAATTTATTGAGATTACAAAGATAAGCGTACATTTGCATCGTAGTTGCAAAAATAAAAAAAACAAATTTAAATGCCTGAAATTGACATTGCTTCTTTGCTAAAAAATTATGGCCTTAGTATAACCGATGCCAGGAAAATGGTTTTATCGGCCTTTGTTAAAAATAGAAACGCACTTACCCAACGAGATATTTGCAATTTTACCGACACGGGGTTTGACAGGGTTACTATTTACCGAACCTTAGAGGTATTTGTAGAAAAAGGCATTATTCATATAATTCCTTCTATGGATACTATTAAACGGTATTCATTAGTGCGTAGTATAAATAATGCCGATTGCTATCAAAATCATTTGCATTTTTTATGCGACAACTGTGAAAAAACTATTTGTTTTGATATGATGCCGGTTCCATCAATATCTCTGCCAGCAGGATTTTCGGTTAAAGAGACTGAAGTAATTATAAAAGGTACTTGTAAAGATTGTAAATAACCTTGTTGAAGAAAATACGATATTACTTCATACGATTTCACCAGTTGGTTATATTTCCCTGGTTAGGAAATAACTGCCGCTACACAGCTACCTGCTCTCAGTACATGATTGAAGCAATATCGTCTATGGCATTATTCAAGGTATTTGTCTGGGGGTAAAAAGACTGAGCCGTTGTCATCCATGGGGTGCACATTGTTATGATGCGGTGCCGGAGAAGATGCAGGACAGGCGATAATACTGCTGTACTTTTAACTTTCTTTACTATTTTTATCTCGTTAAGAAGGAAGAAATAAATATCAGTTGCTCTCATTCAAAATCATTATCCTTTCTATCTAAAATCCGAAAATTACTAATAACATTTTTATCGTAAAGGAATAAACTTTTTCAATGGTTGCTTTGACGCAAAGTGTTGGATCAATACTATCAACGCAACTACTAATATGAGAAAAATAAAATCACTTACCACAAATGTTGCATACGCCCTCAATAATAATATGGCACTGCGTAACTGATAGATTTACCGGCAATCGAAATTTGTCAAATATTGATTCATTCAGTAACGTTATACTTTTGCAGGCTGTACAAATAAAATAAGCGGCCTTTTTGTTTTGCTTGCTAACCAGTATGGATTCATTGCCTTTGAAGAGATATGTGGCTTCGGAAGCAGGATTGGGTACCTTTACCAATAATCTTTTCTTCTCAAATATTTTCAACGTGCGGTATAGCGATATTCTGTCAATATTACCGGTAAAATATTTATTGATGTAAGTAATAGACAAGGCATTTTTATGTTCGCAAAGTAACCTGAAAATGAAAATTCGGTTTTGGGTGATCTGAATACCGTGCCCTTTTAACGTAGCTATTATTTTATGTTCTTCTGCTGTGTACATAAAAATTACAATTACAAATAATCCCCCAGGCAAATGTATTGCCCGGGGAAAAATTCATAGGC
>JBDUCK010000303.1:0-4262 GCA_040003485.1 Ferruginibacter sp.
AACGCCGTAGTAGCGGCATTGCAAAAACTGGAAGAAGATGAATATGGTTGCGCAATTGCAAATCATTTGAAAAAAAAATACTGGGCAGGTATTTATAAGCCTGAAAGTTTTAATGGTGCTACGGCCTATAAAAATAAAAGTGAGATTAGCCAGCGCTTCTATTTTTTTGATGGCGAGGCCGGCATCAGTGTTGAAGATGCCCACCGGTTTTTACTCAACCGCTGGAAAGAAAAGGAAATGCAGTTAAAGAAAAAGGAAGATGCCGTCACGGAAACGGCTGATGCGGAAAAAGCGGGCGGAAATACGGGGCTGTTGCAGAAAAAACGTAGCAGGATAAAGAGCGTAAATAATAAAAGAATGCATCAACACTAGCTTATGGAAGTATTTTTTACCCCGGATGAAAATGATGTCAGCGGTGGATTAAGGAGGCACTGCTGGCATTTCAGCGGATGAGATTTATAGGTTTTTAAAAAAATTGGAGCGCAGATGCAGACAGAATGAAAGCAAAGTCCTGATGCAAACAGAAAGGAAAGTGGAAATAGACAACAGCCGCCGTCAGCCAATTCAGGCCTATTAAAAAACAAACGCCTGATTAAAATAAGGTTACTAACGGCAATAAGGTAAATCAGAAATAATTAAAGAATTGTCCGGTCCCTAATTATCTAATAAATAGTTTTTCATCTTTTTAATTTATATAATATGAGTATCGAAGTAGTAACTAAAGAAGATTTGCAGGCCTTTCGGTTGCAACTGCTAAACGATTTAAGAGTTTTATATTTTCCTTCCGTACAAATTGAAACCAAGGAGTGGTTAAGAAGCAGAGAAATAAGGAAAATGCTGAGAATTTCTCCAGGTACTTTACAAAATATGCGTATCAATGGAAAAATTACACCAGCCAAAATTGGCGGGATTTTTTTTTACCGGAAAGATGACATTGACAAATTACTTGATGCTAATGACGAACCTTTAATATCAGCATGAAGGCTATGATTTCGGGTGAAAATATGATACAGAATTATTCCCATTTGTTTAGTGACAAACGGCTCAGTGTTTGGCATTTCAGCATCTATATGGCGCTTACCTTATTGTGGTACGAAAATGAATTAGCCAATCCATTTTCAATAAGCCGAAAAAGTATCATGGAACTGGCGCATGTACATAGTTTCGCGACTTACCATAAGTGTATAAAGCAATTGGAGCTGTTCGGATACATTCAATATAATCCTTCGTATAGCTATTACGAAAGGAGTTCAATTTTTATAAATGATGTTGATAAATTGAGCTTAGTTTACAAACACAATGAATAAGGCCCTTGTCAATTTTGCTTATATTTGTAAGATAGCATTGCAGCTATAAAGCGACAAAAAAAAATAGTGAGTGATTCGGTGAGTAGGTTTTTTATAACCGAGTTAAAACGTTGACAACACAGGTGTTTATGAAACAGGTTCGATTCCCTGCAGCTCCACTTTTTCACTCACCAAATTATGCTAAAAGCCTGCAAACACTATGTTTGCGGGCTTTTTTGTTTTCGGCAAAATAACGGTAGATGGGCAACGGGCAGAAGTCACTACCAACAGAGACTGTGAACCATTAAAATGGAACAGTTATGCGGGGGCGTAACCTCAGAAGGCTGCAGACGTAAGGCACTAGACGAAAATGAAGTGGTTAAAAATCTTTGAATGGAATCAAGCAAACAATGGCTAGGTTGACGAAACGATTGGCAGTCCTTGAAGGATTTAAGCAAATGCATTTGTGTTTCAGCACTACGGCATAAAACTTCCACGAGGCGGGCGAGAAAAAAAAATTAGGCCATTCCAATGGTATCGTCATGTTCATAGTCACAATTTCCATAAAACTTTCTACACAATAATGCCACAGCAGACTACAAAAAGGCATTTTATCTAAACAACAATTTTACTCTTGCTAATAAAAAGCCAGTTGACAACTAATTTGTAGAGCAGATAATAGACTTTAAAGAAAGAGAAAATCAAAATAATTATTTTACACCAACAATTATTTTTGACTCATTAGATGCCGGTAACGGTTTTGTTTTTACGACAAAGAAATTTGACAAAGAATTTTCGATTAATGGTTCGTTTACGGGTAATTTATTTGAAACCATTAACAAAAAAGATATAGATATTTCGATGGCTTTATACGAATTGATGCCAAACGGTAAATATTTTTTTCTAACTCGTTATATTGGTCGAGCCAGTAATGCCAAGACAACTGTAAAAAACAATTTTGAAACTAAAGTAAAAAGAACTTATTCCCTTTACGAATACACGTGTTATCAGCAAAAAGATCAGCAAGGGGAATAAGTTGGTAATACTTTTAAATATCAAAAATATCCATGTGAGATTATAAATTATGGTTCAGGCAAAGACCCAATGACAAAACAATTAATGATCGAATGAGACTTTGGAAATTAAATGGTATAACATTATTGTTATAAATATTCCAGTGTGGAAATAGCTGCCGTGTACTTAATAAATGGACAGAACCCTGCGTTACGACATCAAAATAAAACCAGCTACTTTGATAAAATATTTTGGCTACAGGAAAACGGATGCAAGCAGGAAATATTTCGATAAATATTTTACAGTATAAGAAGGTTTTTGATTTAAAACGGCAGCTTTAATTTTTAAAAAATGCATTTATTTCTTGTCTTTGTTTATTTCGGTAATGGCTTTCTGCAACTGCTTTATTTGTTCCATCATAATTGCATTCTGTTGCTTTGAAAGGTCTATGTCCTTTTGCTGGGCTTCAATCATTTCCTGTTGCTCCTGGATGGCTTTTATGGCTACGATATTCAGTTTTTGGTATCCAATTGCTTTCATACCATCCGGGCCTTTTGTCTTTACAAAATCCGGAAAGATCTTTTCAACATCCTGTGCCAGGAAACCGTAAGAGAGGGCTGCATTTGCCGGGTTATCCAGGTAGTGGTATGTTTTGGCTTCCAGCTTCATGATAGAGGGCAAAACAGCGCCAATAGTTGTGATGTCTTTCTTCATTCTCATATCTGAAACAGAATGCAGGGTTCCGTCAATATTATCCAGATAAAACTTAGTAACGCCATTATAAGAATAGCTGATGTCATTTGCAAAGTCAACACCCATATCCCAATGATTAGTATTCTGTGCTCTTTCAATTCTTAATCCGGCATCCGTTATTGGATAGGCATCATCATACATTTTTATATGAAGTGCAGCGTTTGCAGTTGTTGTTCTGATACCTACAAAGCCACCATTGGGATTAATTATTACTGTGCCATAAGAAGAACCCGAAGCCCTTATTCCCTGGAGGTAACTATATCCACCTTGCGCCTGCGATATGCCCATATTCAATCCGGTGTAGCCACCGTTATTGAAATTGTCGCCAATAAAAATACCGCCGGCGCCATTAGGATTTACATGCAATGTTTTTTGTGGGGTAACTGTACCAATACCAATATTCGCATTTACTGTAGCACCGTTATAGCCAGTGATAGATCCAAGTACCACGCAATTGCTGCAACCTGATTGTGCATTGGCTCCCACGGCAGTTGCATTTACAAAAGTATTTCCATACACTGCAGCCTTGTAGCCGATAGCCGTGTTGTAACTGCCACTTACATTATTGCCCAGCGCTTCTTTACCCACAGCAGTATTTCCCTGTCCCACAGTATTAAGATTTAAAGAAGACTGGCCGATTCCGGTATTATCATCTGAAGTAGTATTAGCAAGGGAGCCAGTACCTATTGCCGTATTATTGCTGTTAGTTACATTATAAAATAAACTTTGGAAACCAAGGGCTGTATTCGCATTACCGGTTTGGTTATAGCGCATCGTCTGCATACCCACAGCACTATTCTGGATACCCGTAGTATTTGCATACATAGCTATTCTGCCGATAGCTGTATTTTGTGAGCCGGTTAAGTTATTATATAATGATTGTGTACCAAAAGCGGTATTGGAAACACCTGTAGTATTAGTAAAAAGTGCCTTTGATCCTACACCCACATTATAACTGCTTAAATTATTGTAGAGGGCTGAATCACCAATAGCGATGGAATTACTGCCAGTTGTATTTAAGTAGGCAGCATGAGTTCCTATGGCGATATTAGAATTTCCCGACAGATTATTGTAAAGGGAAAAATAACCTGCGCCAGTATTATGGTTACCCGATTTATTTGAAACCAATGCTGAACTTCCAAACGCTGCATTTGATGAACCCGTTGTATTGCTGTACAATGATCCAAGTCCGGCACCTGTGTTATCATT
>JBDUCK010000304.1:0-4255 GCA_040003485.1 Ferruginibacter sp.
AGCCTGTTAAAGGTTTAACCTGTTTAAAACCTTTACACTTCATTTACCGTAATTTAATTAAACAAAAAATGAAAAATATATTAACCGCAATTTTTTTAGGCTTTTTTGCTTTTGGTTGCAACGCACAAAAATCTAATAAAATGGCGCAGCCTGCAAGCAGGTATACAGTTGTAAAAACTGATGCAGAATGGCGCAAACAACTTACGGCACTTCAATTTGATGTTACCCGCAAAAAAGGAACAGAGCAGCCCTATACCGGTAATACCTGGAATAATCACCAGGCCGGAACTTATTATTGTATTGACTGCAACCTGCCACTCTTCAGCTCTGCTGCAAAGTTTGAAAGTGGAACCGGCTGGCCAAGTTTTTGGCAACCAATAGATAAAAAAAATACCGAGGAACTTACCGATAATACTTTTGGAATGGAACGTACTGAAGTAAACTGCAGCAGGTGTGGTGCACATCTGGGGCATATATTTAATGATGGCCCAAAACCCACAGGACTCCGTTATTGCATGAACTCCGCTTCCTTAAAGTTTGTAAAAAAATAATTTGACGAAAATGTTATACAATTGAATAACTTTTCTATAAATTATTTGCTAATTTGTTGACGATGAGAAGAATTGTAAAAAAACATCCATTGGCCATACGTTGGTTTCACTGGATAAATTTTCCGATACTGGCCGTAATGATATGGAGTGGTTTGCTTATATACTGGGCAAACGACATTTACAAACTTGGCTGGGGCGACAAAACTGTTTTAAAATTTTTTCCCGATTCTTTTAATAAGGCTTTAAACATTCCCTTTCGTTTGGCAGAAGGAATGAGTCTTCATTTTGTGTTCATGTGGATATTTGCGATTAACGGCATTATCTATTTTTTATACCTGCTTTTCTCAAAAGAGTATAAGCTAATTTTCCCCAACCGCAAATCTCTAAAAGAAGCCTGGCTGGTAGTATTGCACGACCTGCATATTAAAAAAGGATTGCCGCCACAAAAAAAATACAACGCTGCACAGCGGATAGCGTACACGGGTGTTATTATCATGGGCCTGGGTATGCTACTTACCGGGCTTGCCATTTATAAACCTGCACAACTATATTGGTTATGCGCTATCCTTGGCGGTTATGAATGGGCCAGGGCAGAACATTTTATCATTACTATTTTATTTTTTCTTTTCTTTTTGGTACATGTGCTCCAGGTAATAATTGCCGGATGGAATAATTTCCGGAGCATGATCACTGGCTTTGATGTATTGCCCACTAAGGATGCCGGCAAAGTAGTGACTATGGAGGAAACAACACTGGAAAACCCAGTTACCAATAATTAAAATTTATGTACAACGACGAAAAAACAGTAAGCACTTCATACATCAGGAACAGAACTGTCCTTGCCTTTGTATTTTTCTTTTTATTTCTCAGCGGTTCTTTCTTTGGCTGGAAATGGCTTCACAAACAACCAGTAGAAGCCGGTGCATTGAAACCGTTGCGTTCAGTTTTAAATTTTAATGAAACTTTCTTTACAAATATTTTCAGTGGCAACCACCTGGCAAAATCATTTCCGGTAAGCAATGCCGTACCCAGGGTAAGAGTTAATGGGGATGCAGGAATGAGTGAAGATTTTGATCCTGCGTCGTGGAAAATGCACCTGGTAAAAAAACCGGGAGACACTTTATTAATTACTATGGCCGAAATAAAAGCTTTACCAAAAACGGATATTGTTTTTGATTTTAAATGTATAGAAGGCTGGAGCCAGGTAACACACTGGGCGGGTGTAAAATTCAGTGATTTCGCAAAACATTATGGGCTGGATGAACAAACGAATTTAAAATTTACCGGCCTTGTAACACCGGATGAAGAATATTATGTAGGCATAGATAATAAAAGTATGATGCACCCTCAAACCATACTTTGTTATGAAATGAATGGCGCTCCTTTACCATTGAACCAGGGCTTTCCACTGCGGCTAATCATTCCCGTAAAATATGGTATTAAAAATCTAAAACGCATTGGCACTATATCTTTCAGCAATGCCCGGCCAAAAGATTATTGGTACGAAAGAGGCTACGATTATTATTCAGGGCTTTAATAGTTTCATTTATTTTATTTTGTGACCAGCTTTTGCAGTATGGGGCAACCTCCTTGTATCGCCCTCTTGTACCGCATCCCTTTAATCAACTTCTACCGAAGCGCAAATAAACTCTAAAAATAAATTCTGCTATTCTTCGACTCACATGAATTGCACTGCCCTTCAGGGCAGTGATACATTAAAAATGATTTATCTCCTGGGCTTTTATAACTAAATTAATACCCCACCCTAAAGGGCGGGGCAATAAAAACGGCTTAAACTCTTCTATCTTTGCAGGTATGACCAGGGAAGAAAAATTTATGCAGGAAGCCATTGCTTTATCACAAAATGGTATAGACAATAATGAAGGCGGGCCATTTGGTTGTGTGGTGGTAAAAGATGATAAAATTATAGGGCGTGGCAATAATAAAGTTACTTCTACCAACGATCCTACAGCCCATGCCGAAGTGGTAGCCATAAGAGATGCCTGTAAAACACTTGGCACTTTTCAATTAGATGATTGCGAAATTTATACAAGCTGCGAGCCTTGCCCCATGTGTTTGGGTGCTATTTATTGGGCCCGGCCTAAAGTAATTTACTTTGCCAATAACCGCCAGGATGCCGCCGACATTGGGTTTGATGACTCTATGATCTATGATGAAATGGCCGCTGAAATTTGTGATCGAAAAATTCCTATAATTTCTATGGGCCGGGAAGATGCCCTGAAGGTATTTAATGAATGGCAAAAAATGGGCAACAAAACACTTTACTGAGGCTGATTTTTTACAGCTATTATTTCTGCTGCAATACTTATGGCAATCTCTTCAGGCGTTTCGCTTTTTATTTGTATACCTATCGGCGAGTGTATTTTAGTTAGTAAAGCATCTTCTATTTTTTCTGCTTTATAATCTTTAAACATTTTTTTTGCCTTCTTCTTACTGCCTAACAGGCCAATATATTTAAACGTTTTTTTAAGTAACGCTTTTACTGCCAGGTCATCTGTGCGGTAGCCAAAGGTCATAATCACCACGTACACATTATTGCCACTTTCAATAATAGTTTCCAGCGCTGAATAAGATGACACAATTATTTTTTCATGGGCATAGCTATTTTGTTCTAATGTATTTAAGTCTTGCCTATCATCATAAACTTTTATGTAGAAATCCATGCTGCTTATAAGCCTGCTAAGCGCCAATGCACAATGCCCGCCGCCAATAATATGTAATTGATTTTTATACCCGGTTTTTTCAATTAGAAAAAAATTACTCTCGTCCTTTTGTTCAAAATAAAAATCGGCTTCGGGAGTTTCATTTAAAAAAAGAATACCGGAATTGCTCAGGCGAAGCAGGCCATTTTTATTTGCCTGCAAACTTTTTAATAATGCCTGGATATAAATTAAATCTTCAACCTGAACCTGGTATAAAAAAATAGACTGTTCCCCCGAGCATATCATACCGCTTTTATTTTTGCCTGCGCTTTTATCATGCATCTGCCTGTAAATGGCTGTTGCGCCCGTATTTTCTTCTAACGCGGCTTTGGCCATTTCTACAAACTTATGTTCCATTATACCACCGCCTATGGAACCGCAAAAACTATTATCTGCTGCTACTGCCATTTTAAAACCCTGCCTGCCGGGAGAACTTCCCTGGCTATGCAACACGTATAGCAACATCACATCAACAGATGCTGATTGCTTATTGTATATGAATTGCCATGTGTTCAATTTCGAAAATGATTTTATAAAATGATAACGCTTCGATCAATTGCTGAATACAAAACTAAAAGCACAAGGGAGTGACACAACGATGATGACCAAAGGTCTACTGCTGGTTACAAAAAAAATTATTTTTTTCTATTCTCCAATATTTTTTTAAAGGACCGGCTTCGAATCTCATCGAGTGTTAACCCTGTCACCAATACTTCTTCTTCGGTAATGGCACCACTGTTTAAAGCACGTAAAAAATAATTGAGTAAGCCTTGCCCGGTGGCAGCATCGTCAAACACATCGCCAATGAGCGTTGCCCTGGCAGCCTTATCTACAAAGGTTTTCAGGCGTTCTACTGCATCATCATAGCTTTCTAAAAAGAAAGCAAATACGGCTGTGTACCGCATAGGGAACTGGGCTGGATTTAAATCCCAGCCCTGGTAAAAACCATTCCACAAAGAATGACGGATATGTTCATATCCT
>JBDUCK010000305.1:0-4239 GCA_040003485.1 Ferruginibacter sp.
CTTTCACCGTAACTCAATGCCAGGTCTTTCTTTTTTTGAAAATAATAAATTTCGGCAATGTAGTAAGGTACTACGCCTTTATATGCATCAAAAGTTTCTACCAGTTTAAAAGCAGAAAGTGCCTCATCGTACTGGCGATCGTAATAAGAAATGAAGCCATAATAATAATTGGCAGGTATATAATATTTATTGGAAGGCAATTGATGTATTTCATTGAACAGTGGCTTGGCATCTGCAAACTGTTTAAGATTAAACAGTGCATAGGCTTTTTCAAATTTGGCATCTGCTATCTGCTCGTTGCTCAGGTTCTCGTAACCGGATATATCAAAATATTTAATTGCATTGGCGTAATCGTCTTTTAAAAAATAATAATGCGCCAGGTGAAAACCCATTATCTGCCGGCGGGGTTCATTGTTCACCGCATTAATATAGTCTACCGCATCATCCTTTGCTACCTCCTGCAATAATTTTAATTCGCACACCACGTAATAATAATTAATGTCGTCATTAATATAAGTATGATCGCTTGCAGTATTATCAGGATACATTTTTTTTAACTCCTTTACCAACGGGTAGGCAAAGGCATACTCTTCTTTGGCAATGTGTTCCTTTACTTCTTTATATTTTTTTTCTGAATCAGTAATAGTGTGGGTTGGCTGCGCAAATGCAGTAACAGAAAGGGCTGTAGCAAACAGCGATAAAAATATTTTTTGCCTCATTGTGGGGTTAATTGAGTTATTTCCATTGCAAATGTAAATCCTACGCCTCATCAACAAACATTATTCCAAAAGAATATATTTGTTGTTTTAATGTAAACCAAGTGAATCTATTTTTAATTAGCTGTTAAAGGACTGATAAAAAAAATTCACGCAAAGAAACAAAGTAAAATTAAGGGCCAGGTACACGTTTTATTTTTTTGCATCTTTGCATTCTTTGGTGCTTTGCATGAACCAAACCGCTTGGGTAAAAGTTGCTCAATGGTATGCCGTAAAAGTGAGTGACACAAGGATGATGCTATGAAAAGCAAATGCCTGTTCAATAAAAAAAATAGGGCAACCATTTTATTGAATGTGTTTATCTATTTTTACCAACCAAAACCAAAATAAAATATCGTATGAGAAAATTGTTATCAACCAAATATTCTGCAGGCGCTTTTAGTACCGCTATGCCTGCCCTTCGTTTGATTTTTGGAATATTAATTATGCACCATGGTTATGGTAAGCTTATCCATTTTAATGAAACAGCGAAGCACATGCCTGCTTTCTTTGGCATAAGCTCTACCATCAGTGCTGCATTAGTAGTATTTGCAGAATTCTTCTGTGGACTTTTTATTATTATTGGATTATTTACAAGGCTTGCTGCTATCCCCTTAATCATTATGCTGTGTGTAGCTTTATTTAAGACGCATAATGGCCAGGTGTTTGCCGAAGGGGAATTGGCTACGCTTTATCTTGGCGGCTTTATTGTTCTGATGCTTGTAGGCCCTGGTAGGGTGAGTGTAGACAGTATGATTGGAAAATAAAACGGCCTCCCCCCATCCGAAGGAGGGCCGTTTAAAATCAGTAATTTTCAGGAGATTTTAAAAAGATTATAGGAATGATTTTGACTATTAACTTTTCACTTCTCACTTTTGACTTTTCACTTTTGACTTTTCACTTATTATGTACACAACCGAAACACAAATAAGAATTCATTATGCCTTAACCGACCAAATGGGTGTGGTATACCATGGGCATTATGCACAGTTTTATGAGATAGGCCGTACAGAAGCCATCAGGCAGATTGGGTACACTTATAAAGATATTGAAGCGATGGGAATCATTATGCCGGTGGTAGATATTCACAGCCGTTTTTTACGGCCTGCAAAATATGATGACCTTATAACGGTAAAGACTACGCTAAGGGAAATGCCCATTCATCACAAAATAATTTTTCATTCAGAAATTTATAATGAGCAGGACCAGTTGCTGAACACCGGCGATGTAACCCTTTATTTTATGCAGGCAGATGGTATGAAGCGATGTGAAATGCCGAAAGAATTAAAAGAGAGATTGGAGAAATATTTTTAGCCCCTAAATCGCCTGAAGGGGACTTGTGAAGACTTTAATCCTTTAAAGTATTTTCTGTTATTAAAATTTTCAATTTAGATTTTTCGGAAATTATTTTTGCACTTTAATTCAGAAAAAATTAAGTGGAAAATTCTCGATTTAATTTTTGAAGAAGAAATAATTGTACTCCAAACCTAAGTTTCCCTTTAGAGGACAGGGGTTTTACACCCTGTCATTATCAGCCTTCCAATGTTGGATCGCCAGCTTTATTTCTTTTGCCGATAAATTTTCATTTGCAGCCTTATGTGCCAGGTCAAGCAGTTCGTTGTTGGGAGCAAATCTCAATGCGATAATTTGACGCAGGGTTAGTTTACTATCTAATAAATTTCCGGTAATAGCAAAATAGCGCAGGTTCTCTTCTGCCCGTATTGCCCTGTCCTGGGCCTTTAACGAAAAAGAACGGGCATACCAGGTAAGCAATAAAGCGACAACAGATAAAACACATAGCAACGCCGGCAAAAACAGTCCACCGATACCGGTAGAATAGTTACGCCATAACTTAATCACTGAGCCAACCAACGCCACCATAACCAGCAGGTAAGTAATATAATGATACAACGGAACCGTCCTGGCGTGATTCTTAAAATTTTGTTCCTCCATAAAAGTTGTTTTATGTTTATGAAAAAGTAAATTACTTTAAAAGATCCAGAACTTTCCACATTTTTTCTCTTACACTGCCGGGGCTGCCATCAAAATTATTTACAATAAAAGAAAAAGTATATTCAATACCCACTTTACTTTTTACATAACCTGTGTAAGCCCTTACGCCATTGATATACCCATCTTTCATTTTAATATCATTCATTTCCGGCAGGGCAAAATAAAATGAAGAGAACCAGTTTTGTTGCCGGGCAAACTGCATCACGGTAACCAGGGCATTTGTTGTAACCCGGTTGGCAGGAGAAAGGCCGCTGCCATCAATTATTTTAAGCGCTGATTTTTCTATCCCTCTTTTACTCCAGAAATCTTTAATGATGGCTACACCGGAGTCGGTAGAACCAAAGCCCGCTTTTTCATACGCAATTGTTTTTACCAAAGCTTCCCCGTAAAGGTTAATACTTTTTTTAAGGAACCAGTAATTGATACTGTCTAATGGTGGGGACACAATCGAATCTAATATTTTTGTTGCCTTCATTACAGGCGTATGGCTCTTTAAAGTACCACTGTATGTAATAAGTTTATCATCAAAAGAGACCTGTTTATTTTTTAAAAAAGCTGCTACTGTTTTTGCAAATTCTAACGGTGGGTTTGGGATAGAGCCAGAAACGGTAAACCCGTTTTCCCCGGCAGGTATTGTACCGGTTGCAAATATGTTATCATAGTAGGGAGCCGAATAAATATACACATTATCACCGCTGCCTTTTTTTGCACTTACAACTAAATTGGTAATATTATTTTTAAGATCAACAGGCTCAGTTGAAATAATTTCTGTTGCTGCGCCAATATCGTTTGTTGATTTTAAATTAAGATCGTATTGATTTTCGTGCCAGTTGAGTGCCCATGCGCCGGCGCCATAATAATTTCCAATATCCTGCCAGATCCATCCATCAGGGATGGGCTGATAAGAAAAATACCCATCATCAATATAAATACTGCCATCAATATTTTTAATTTCTTTTTTATTAAGTGAAGCTGCTATTTTTTGCAGAATATTTCCTGGCTTTGTTTCGCTCCAGCGCCAGCTACCAAGCGTAGGATCGCCCCTGCCCGTAAAAAATAAATTCCCTTTTAATTTTCCATTAGCTATTATATTATCATAGCCAATTAATGTTTTGTAAGTATAATTCTTACCTAGTAATTCAAAAGCTGATGTACTTGTAATTACTTTCTGGCAACTGGCGGGCGCCATTCCGATTTGTGCATTTTTTTCATAAATCAATTTGCCGGTTCTACTTTCCACCACGTACATGCTGATGATGGCATGTTTAAATTGTTCATCGGCCTGCAACTTATCAATAGCAGTGGAAAGATTTTGCGTAATATTTTGCGCTCTTGAAACAAACGGCAATATTATTATCATCATTGAAACTAAAAACTTCATTGGCTAAAATTTACTTATCAAAACTAAAAGAATTAAATTTGATCTATGGAAAATGAAGTAAAAGAACCGGCGCCAAAATATAATTACATT
>JBDUCK010000306.1:0-4225 GCA_040003485.1 Ferruginibacter sp.
CCAATCAGGGCTGGTATTCGTTTTTTTCCAGCTGCTGAATTTTATCTTGGAGGTAAAATTGGCGTAGGCATCTTAACTGGTGGTGGCTCAAGCACGTCCACAACCGCTTATTCATTTGGTGCAGGTTATATGATAAGCCCAAAGCTTGATCTAGGTGCGTCATATGATGGCTATAGTAAAAATGGATCATTCGGAATTGTAAATGTCCGTTTGGGATATTTCTTCGGTAACTGATCTTAAATCATGAATATAAAAAAGCCCCGCAAATGCAGGGCTTTTTTATTGATATATATTTTTCAGGCTGCCTGCCTTTCTTTTTTCTTTTTTATCTGCGTTATTACTGCATCCATTGCGTCATCAAAACTTTCTTCAAAAGATTTAGATGATTGCCTTACAAAAAATTCATGCCGGGGAATAGCCACTTTTATTTCTGCTACTTTATCTTTTATATTATGAACAATATTATCAAGCTTAAGATACACATCTACTTTAGTTATCCTGTCGTGAAATTGTGTAAGTTTGGCTATTTTTTTTTCTATGTAAGATACCAACTTTGAATCTGCATCAAAATGCACTGTCTGAATGTTTACGTTCATAGTGATCAATTTTTAATTAGTGAAAAATAAAATAATGTAGTAGTTAAAGCATAGGCAAATAATATGGGAGAATTAAAAAAATCATGCTTATAAAGATATAATGAAGTTACTGTAAGAAACAATGTTTTCAAAATAAAATTTTATATATAAATGCAGCAGATACACTATAAAAAAATTAAGCTTTTGGATGTGCTTTTTTATAAATATCTTTTAACTTTTCAATAGTATTATGGGTATAAACCTGGGTTGCAGCCAGGCTGCTATGACCCAATAATTCTTTAACTGCATTTAAATCAGCACCGTTGTTAGTAAGATGAGTAGCAAAACTATGCCGCAAAATGTGAGGGCTTTTTTTATCTATCGTGGTAACGAGGGAGAGATATTTTAAAGCAACATTATATACATACTTAGGATCAAGCTTTTTACCCTTTTTATTTACAAATAAAAAGCCAGCGGCGGCTATGGGGGAAATCGTTTTTTTATCAGCAATGTAATCCCTTAATTCGTTTGTAAAGTCTTTACTTACCGGGATAATTCTTTCTTTATTCCCCTTCCCTAATACCTTAATAGTACAACTGGCGGCATCAATATGTTGCTCCTGCAAATTTATTAATTCAGATTTTCTGATGCCGGTATTATACAGTAATTGCAATAATAATTTTTCTGTTTTACCATTCCGGTCATCTGCAAATTCTATGTGAGTAAACAATGTAGAAATATCTTTCTTTTCAACAAATTGAGGTAATCTTTTACCCATTTTTGGCGAAATGATGGAAGCCATTGGGCTCACTACAATAGACTGCTGCCTTAACTGAAATTTAAAAAATGATTTTAAAGAAGAAATTTTCCGGTTAATTGTTTTAGAAGAAATACCAGCCTCTTTAAGGCTTGCCAGCCAGGTGCGGATAAATGTTGACTTAATATCTTCTAATCTTATTTCGCCATATTGAAGCGCAATAAAGTTGAGAAGACTGTTTATATCATTTTCATAAGAGATAATAGTATGCCGGCTATATCTTTTTTGATAATTTAAATAATCGAGGAAAGGCTGTAAATATGCCTGTAATAGTTGGGACATAAAAAAAACTGATGGCTAAAGTTACGGATAACCTGCCATCAGTTTACTATCTTGCTGGTAGTAATAATATAAAACTATTTGTCAAATTTACCTGTAGATAACTGTTGTTTGTAAACAGCTTTAAGTACCTGCATGCGGCGTCTGATAGATGGCTTAATAAAAGCCTGCCTCTCTCTTAATTGCAATAGCACACGGCTTTTTTCGAACTTCTTTTTGTACTTTTTAAGCGCCTTGTCTATGTTTTCGCAATCTTTTGAATCAATAATAAGCATTTTGTATATACCTCCTTTAGGTGATGAAATTCTACCTGGTTACCAGATAGGGCGGCAAAGATATTAGTTTTATTCAAAAAAAAAAATATTGAACATAAAATTACGAAATTTGAAAAATGTTTACAGGTATAATAGAAACGAAAGGCATTGTAACAGCTATAGAAAAAAAAGAGGCCAATATCAGGTTTTTTATTAGTTCGCCTTTATCTGCTTCCTTTAAAACTGACCAAAGCATCAGCCATAACGGCGTATGCCTTACCATAGAAGGCGTAAACGGAGAAACACATGAAGTGACTGCAATTAATGAGACGCTGCAAAAAACAACTCTTGGCAGTTGGAAAGTTGGCGATGTAATTAATATAGAGCGTTGCCTGCAGATGAATGGAAGAATTGATGGCCATATTGTGCAGGGACACGTAGATACAGTTGCCAAATGTATAGATGCAAAAGACAGGAACGGAAGCTGGGAGTTTACATTTGAAATAGATAAAAACTTTTCATGCCTTATCATCGAAAAAGGATCTATAAGTATTAACGGGATAAGCCTGACCATTTTCAATATTACTGATACTACTTTTACAGTAGCCATTATCCCCTACACGTTTTCTCATACCAATATGAATATTTTGTATGTAAATGACATTGTGAATATTGAATTTGATATGATTGGGAAATATGTGAACAGGATGATGTTACCGGGTAAAAGAGATTAAGATTGTATCGGCCCTTCAATTAAACTATTTATTCCTACTTTTAAATATCTCTAATTCAAAATCATACCTAACGCTGTGCCACTGCTTAGTATAATTATACCTGTTTGTAATGAAGCTGATAATATTCAGCCATTACTGGTTGAGCTTAATCAATACTGCACAGATAAACATGAAATTATTTTTGTAGATGATGGAAGTATGGATAACACTTACCAGGCAATAGCAGAAGCTGCAGATACAAACAGTCATATAAAATGCATTTCTCTGAGCCGCAATTTTGGCCATCAAAATGCACTGATGGCAGGGATGCACTATGCAAAGGGCACACAGGTGATCATAATGGATGGCGACCTTCAACATCCCCCTTCTATGATCCCTTTAATGCTGGAGCAATTAGCAAAAGGATATGACCTGGTAAATACCAAAAGAGATAGTACAGAAAATATTGGCTTTGTAAAAAAAGCGCTGGCTTCATTATTTTACCATTTTATAAATAGCATTTCAGATACCAGGATAGAACCTAATGTTGCCGACTTTAAAGCATTCAACAAAAAAGTATTAGATAGCATTTTACAATTTAAAGAGAAAGAACTTTTCTTAAGAGGCCTTTTTAGCTGGATCGGTTTTAAAACCATCACCCTTAATTTTACAGCCCCTGCACGGAGGCATGGAAAAACAAAATATGGTTTTATAGATATGTTGAAGCTGGCTTTAAAAGGTACTACCTCATTTAGTTTTAAGCCGCTGAGGATTGCTATTATAACAGGCAGCATAATTTCACTAGCTGCTTTTGGCTTTGCGATATTTGCGCTGGTGGCTTACTTTCAAGGCCATACTGTTGCAGGTTGGGCTTCTACAATAATTGCGCTGATGCTGCTGGGCGGCACGCAACTATTAGCTATTGGTTTATTAGGGGAATATATCGCCAGCCTTTTTACAGAAACCAAAAGAAGGCCGCTTTACCTGGTAAACCAGAAATTAAATATTGACTGATTTATTTTAAAGACCGGATAAAATACTGGCCCCCAAGTGGAAGCCATTGCAGGTACTTTTCTAAAAAAACCAGTTTTGACAAAATGCCTTTTCTTGGAAAAAAGATGATGAATTTTTTTGTGTTTATTTTAAAATACTCCCGCCGCAGTAAAGCACTTGTATAATCATTTTTCAGCAGCCTCGCCTCATTATCAAACACGCAGGTATTTACCAGGTATTTTGTAACAGGATTTAATGGATTATGCTCAAAAAGGTATAACCTTCCCCCTGTTTTTAATACCCGGTAAATTTCCTTTATTAAATTGCTGTGCAGGCTGTAATCGATATGATGCAACACCCCTGCAATAAAAACAATATCAAATTTTTCTGCTTCAAAAGGAATTTGTGATCCATCATATACCGAAAAATCCGCTCTATGCAACTTCTTGTGGGTGGCTAGGCGTATACTTTCTGCAGATACATCTATGCCCTGTATTAGCCATTGTGAAAAATATTGTTGCATAAAAAATTCTGTTGCGCCATCTCCACAACCAACATCTAAAATATTCAAAAAAATATTTTCTTCAAAAGATG
>JBDUCK010000056.1:0-14256 GCA_040003485.1 Ferruginibacter sp.
ACTTTAAAAGCCGGCATAGAAGGTATGATGAAACGCATGATACCGGAAGTAAAAGAAGTGGTGGCAGAAGCTGAATAAGGTTTAGTAAAATATTAAAATAAAAAAGCTATCTCTAAAATGAGATAGCTTTTTTATTTAGCATACAATTTCTTTTTTGATTATTTTATTTTCTCACAACCCATGCCCACCAGATAAGAAGGGGCTGTAATAAAATAAGCCTTACCCATATTGCCCATTGCGGCAGGCAAAAATCTTTAACACACCAACCGGTTTTAAGCATGTAAATATGTACCGGCAAAAAAGCAATCAGCATTAATATAATTCCATAACAGGCCAGTTTTTTTGTAGCTGGGATGAATAACAAAAGAGCAAATGCAATTTCCGCCCCGCCACTAATAATATTTAATAACTGGTGGTAAGGCAGGTATGGTGGAATCATTTTAAGATAACCTTCCGGGTTTCTAAAATGATTGATGCCCCCATAAAGGTAAAATGCAGCCATAATAAAAAGGCTTATCCGCTTTTTCACTGAAGCAAACTAATTCAAAATTTTAGAATTGTTTCATTTTGTTTTATTGGCTTAAATTGGATTTTTATTTATGATATGAGTATAGACCAGGTTGTGCAGGAATTTATTGCAGGAATGAAACAAACGGGATGGATAGAATATATAGCCGTATTTGCAGGTATTGTAAGTGTTTGGTATAGCCGTAAAGAAAATATACTGGTTTACCCCACGGGTTTGCTTAATACCATTTTTTATATTTACCTAAGTTTTAAAGGTGGTTTACTGGGCGAAGCAAGTGTGAATTTTTATTACACCGTAATGAGTATATACGGTTGGCTATTATGGACAAGAAAAGACCAGGAACATCACTTGGTTTTAAAAATTACAACGGCTAACGGCAAAGAGTGGTTGCAGCACCTGGCATTTTTTACCGCCTTCTATATTGTTATTTATTTTGCATTAACGGCATTGAAGAAAAGTTTTGCACCCGGCGCCATTCCCTGGGCCGATGCATTTGCAAGTGCTACTGCCTTTACTGCCATGTGGCTGATGACAAAGAAAAAAGTTGAAAGCTGGTATTGGTGGATAGCTACAAACATTGCATCTATCCCGTTATATTTTGTAAAAGGTTACGTGTTTACCAGTGTGTATTATGTGGTGCTTTTAGTAATGGCGGTGTTTGGTTTGCTGGCATGGATTAAAAAAGTAAGGGAAGCCAGTAGAAATTTCGCCATAGAGCGATGATGATTTTTCAGGGGCTTTCGGCGATAAATTATTTTAGGCATTTGATCCCCGCCCGCCTCCAATCTTTTTATTGCCATCCCGCCATGGCAACACAAAAAAAGGATTTACGGCTAAGCGGCGCAGCCCTTCAGCAATAATACTTTCTTCAACAAAATCCACAACTACTCTATAATTTTGCAACATTAAAATTGTTATATGGATAAGCCCAAAACATATTGCGATGTAATCTCTTCTATGAAACCGGAAGACATGGCCGTTCATAAGGTATATCACGATACACAATATGGTTTTCCAATAGAGGATGACAATGAATTATTTTGCCGCCTCATCCTGGAAATAAACCAGGCCGGCCTCAGCTGGACCACTATTTTAAAAAAGCAGGCAGGCTTTAGAGGAGCCTATAATAATTTTGAAATAAAAAAAGTGGCCGCCTACAAAGAAAAAGATTTTGAAAGGCTGATGAACGATGCCGGCATTATCCGCAATCGCTTAAAAATAAACGCCGCGATAGAGAATGCTAAAACCATTGGGGTTTTGCAAAAAGAATTTGGGTCATTTAAAAACTGGCTGCAACATCATCACCCAAAAAGCAAGGAGGAGTGGGTGGCACTTTTTAAGAAAAACTTTCGCTTTACCGGTGGTGAAATTGTAAACGAATTTTTAGTAAGCACCGGCTTTTTGCCCGGTGCACATTCGCCATCTTGTTTGGTTTTTAAAAAAGTAATAAAGGCGCAGCCCGCCTGGAAAATAAAATAACATGCTTAAAAAAATTGTCATCATAGGCCCCGAATCCACAGGCAAAAGTACTTTGTGTAAACAACTGGCAGAGCATTATGCTACCACCTGGGTGCCCGAATACGCACGGGGCTACCTGGAGACGAACGGCACAAATTACAAGTACGAAGATTTGTATAAAATAGCGCAGGGGCAGATTGTGGGGGAAGATAAAGCAGATGTCAGATGTCAGAGGCCAGATGTCAATATGGTACTATCCAGAGTCAATAACCAACTACTATTTATTGATACAGACCTATACGTAATAAAAGTATGGAGCGAATTTGTTTTTAATAAATGCGACAACCGCATACTCACAGGTATTGCCAACCGCAAATATGATCTATACCTGCTTTGCAATATAGATCTGCCCTGGGTAAAAGATACCCTAAGAGAATATCCTGATCTGCGTACGAGAAAAAAACTCTTTCATTATTATAAAGAAGCTATGATAAACCAAACTCTTCCCTGGAGTATTATCAGCGGCAGTTATGAAGAACGTTTAATGCATGCCATTACAGCAGTAGATAAAATATTGTGATCTTATTTTATCAACTCCTGTATATCAGGATCTGGTTCAAGATTATTCATCTGCCGCAGAATATTTGCAGACCTCAGCATCACATACCTGCTTAAAGGTTTTACCGTAAATTTTTTAGGATTAGGCAAACATGCAGCAATCATTGCAGCTTCCTGGCGGGTTAGCTCTTTTGCATCTTTATTAAAATAATTTTTTGCCGCAGCCTGCACACCAAAAATTCCCTGTCCCATTTCTGCTACATTCAGATAAGTCTGTAATATTCTTTTCTTGCTCCACAATTTTTCAATCATAAAAGTAAAATATACTTCCAGCCCTTTTCTAAAAAAGCCGCCTCCTTGCCACAGAAAAATATTCTTGGCAGTCTGCTGGCTTATCGTACTTGCACCTCTTACTTTTGCCGGATGTTTTTTATTATATTTTACAGCTAGTTTAATAGCTTTAATATCAAAACCATTATGGTCTGGGAAAAGCTGGTCTTCCCCGGCCATCACCGCCAGCTTAATATTTGCTCCCATATTTTTGTAAGAAATATAATCCCGTTTCAAGCCGTTTCCCTTTACTGCATTTACAATTTGTGTAATGGTTATGGGTGGGTTTATCCATTTACAAAAAATGATATACAAAAACTGCCCGATAAACAGCCATAGCAATACTTTTTTTGTAACACGCCACCATCCTTTTTTTGCAGGCTTATTCATCAGCACTAAAATGTTTTGAAAAATTATTTCTTACCTGGCAGACATATTCATGTATTGCAGGTTGTAATTATTTCTGCCAACTACAATTGCTTTGCTACCCGATTTCATCATCAAATAGCCCAGCCCGGCGAGGCCTACAGATGCCACTAATAAACCCGGACTAAATTTTTGCCTGTCTGCTAAATATACTACACCACTGGCTAAGGCTAATACTGTACCACCACCCAACAAGGCAGCTCCACTGCCGCTAACATTAAAGTGTTTATTTTCCCGGCCAAAACTTTTGATCTCTTTATAATTATACGCATAACGAAAGCTACCTGCTGTATCATAGATAATAAAACCTAAGGTACTGGGTATACGCCTTACTAAAAATTCCTGCAAAAAAATACTGTCATTTTTTATTTGGGTGATGAGCGCATTCCGGTATGCACCGCCGGTAGACACAAATTCTATATTAGTACCAGCATAAAAAGTTTGTATGGTTCTATCTTTCTTTTTTAAAATAATAAAATCAGATGGTTGCGCCTGAAGTGCTGCCGGTAATAAAAAAAATATAAGAATAGTTCGGAACATTTAAAAAATTATTTATGCTTCACCTTGGAATATACAACACCAACTATAAGGGCTACACCAAATGCCAGGAACAATAGCCCGGAAATTTTATTGATAATAGTAATATTTTTATCGGTAAGGTTTTTTCTGAGCTTGCCTGCAAGATTAATTTTAAAAAAATCTGCGGCAATATTCATACTGAGGCAAATAGAAAATGTTGTCACAATATATTCCAGCGATTCGCCGGTTGATTTTGTAGCCGCTGCCAGCCATAGGGCTATTACACCGGGGTTTAAGGTGTTTAATAAAAAACCGGTAATAAATAATTTGAGATGTGTGGCATTACCGATTTTTACGCCCTGATCCAGCTCGGCCTTGGTATGATATTTTTTTAAAAACAAATAATAAATACCCAGGCTTATTAAAAAAATGCCGCCTCCCGTTCCTATCTGAACTTTATAAATAATTAAGCTTTCCAGTAATTGACTAAATGCATTTGCAGCTACTACCCATATAATATCGCTGAGCCAAACACCACTAATAAAATAAAAGGCGCTGGACAGGCCGTAATTTATCCGCAGCTTTATGATGGTAAAAATTACGGGCCCTACAGAAAACACTAATGCCAATCCTAATATTAATCCAGAAATAATGGCCTCCGTCATTCAGGAAAATGTTAAACTAATTTAAAATTGTTTTTTTTGCGCTCGTATTCCTGGCCAGGAACTGTTTCCATTCTTCCAACATTTTGCCTTTTACCACCCGGGGAAATTTATGCTGCCCGCCGAGTTTACCTTTTGAATTCATAAAATCCATAAAAACATGTTCTGGGAAAACATGCGCCGTTACTGCTTGTAAAGCATGCCGGCGCTCTACTTCATAATCGTCGTTCAATAATTTTAATTTCTCATCAATAATTATTGCCAACTTTTTGCCATCTGCTTTATCATCGGTGCCTATAAACCATTCATGCGCAAAAAAGTTGCCATACGGCACGCCGGCCACAGTAAATTCAGGTATAAAAATATTTAATTCTTCTGAAGCCATTTCAATAGCCCTTGTCATATTATCAACACTCAGATGCTCGCCCACCAGGCTCAAAAAATGTTTGGTACGGCCTGTAATAATGATTTCACTTTTCTCTTTATCTACCAGCCTTATGGTGTCACCAATTGCATATCGCCAGGCACCTGCATTTGTACTTATTAAAATAGCATAATATTTATCCTCTTCAATTTCATGTATCATGTACACCTCGGGCTGGGCTGACATGTTTCCATCCACATCAAAATTAATTTCGTCAAAAGGAACAAACTCAAAAAAAATATTATTGTTTAGTGCCAGTTGCATACCCCTGGTATCCTGCCTGCTTTGGTAAGCCAGAAATCCTTCGCTGGCAAGGTAAGTTTCTATATACGTAATTGGCTTTCCTAATAATTTTTCAAAGCCCTTTTTATATGGTTCCATGGCTACACCGCCATGTACATAAAAGGAGAGATTGGGCCAGATTTCATGTATGTTGTTAAGCTTGTAACGTTCAATAATTTTTTCAATACATAATTGCAGCCACGCCGGCACCCCTACAATAAAACCAATATCCCAGTTCCGGGCATTCTCCACCACTTCTTCTAATTTTTTTGCCCAGTCTTTTTCTTTTGCAATTTTTTTTCCGGGCTTATATAACCCTAAACCCAAAAACCAGAATGGAATATTTTTTTGTTGTATGCCGCTTAGATCGCCGGCATAATAAGTAGGCCCTTTCTGTAATTGTGTGCTGCCCCCCAACATAAGCCATCCCTTGCCAAGGGCTCTTTTAGGTACATCCTCATATTTGGTGAGGCTTAGCAATTGCTTAAAACTGGTGATCGTATTACTCCTGATCAATTCTTTTGTTATAGGAATATATTTACTGGAAGCTTCGCTGGTACCGCTGCTAAGGGCAAAGTATTTTATTACGCCGGGCCAGCAAACATCGGGTATACCCTCTAATGTTTTATACCACCACTCATTATAGAGCTTACTGTAATTGTAGGTGGGTACCAATTGCTGAAATCGTTTTCCGGGATGCCTGCTTAACAATATTTCGTCAAACTTGTACAACTGGCCGAATTGCGTGAAGCGGGCCTTTCGTAATAATTTTTTCAACACCTTTAACTGCTGCCTTCTTGCATCGCTTACGGGAAGGTTTAAAGCCCGGGCAATTGATTTAGGAAGCTTGATGTCGAAATATGCCATTAATTATAAAATTATGGTGGAGAACAAATATAGTTAATGAAGCCGATGTAATACCAGCAAATACACTAACGGCGTGTGAAATTTGTTCCGCATTTGGATAGCCCTATATTTTTTTCAATTTCCATTTTCCTTTTCTAAATAAAATATATGCTGCAACAGTAATTGCGGTCTCTGCAACAGGTATAGCAACAAAAACACCCGTGGGGCCAAAAGCCAGTGTTTTAGCCAACACATACGCCAGTGGAATCTGAAAAAACCAGAAGCCAAATAAATTGATAACAGTTGGTGTTCGGGTATCTCCGGCGCCATTAAAAGCATTGGCCATTACCATACCTATTCCATAAAAAAGATAACCGGCACTAACTATTCGTACAGCCTTTACTGCATATGCCGCCACCATTTCATCTTTAGTAAAAAATGTAATGATCTGCCTGGAAAAAGAAAATAATATAACAGATACCGTTCCCATAAAAATGGCATTATATTTTGCCGTCTTAAGAACAGATTGCTCTGCTCTCAATGGCTGCCTTGCTCCTAAATTCTGGCCCACAAGCGTAGCAGCAGCATTGCTCATACCCCAGGCAGGTAAAATAAAAAACAGCACGATTCTAATAGCAATCTGGTATCCTGCAGACGCCTCACTGTAGCCGGTTTGCACCACTAAACTTGCCAATACGATCCAACTGCCAGAGCCAATTAAAAATTGTAATGTAGCTGGCCAGGCAATGCTGATAAGCGAACGGATAATCACCCAATCGGGTGCCAGGTGTTTGATGGTAAATTGCACCAGGCGTTTTCCATTAAATAAATGATATAATTGGTAACATACCCCGATGCCACGGCCAATAGTAGTTGCCATAGCAGCACCTGTTATTGCAAACGCAGGTATAGGCCCAAGCCCCCGTATAAGCAGGGGGCATAAAATAATATTAAAGGCATTCGCTATCCACAGACTTTTCATCGCCATCATAGCATCGCCTGCTCCCCTGAAAATACCGTTGATAAGAAACAGCAGCATAATTACTACGCTCCCTCCCATCATAATGCGGGTATAGTTCTTACCGGTTGCAATAGCTATTTCTTCTGCACCCATCAGCCTTAAAATATCTGCTGCATAAATAAAGCCGGGGATACTTATTGCAATAGTAATTGCTATTGAAAGAAAAATAGATTGCATACCTGCTTTGGAGGCAGCCTGCATATTTTTTTCACCCACCCGCCTGGCAACCATGGCGGTTGCAGCCATACTGATACCAATTGCCAGCGAATACACAATGGTTATTACTGATTCTGTAAGGCCCACTGTAGAGGTGGCATGCTTGCCTAAATGGCTTACAAAAAATATGTCTACAACGGCAAAAACACTTTCCATACACATTTCCAGCATCATGGGAATAGCCAGTAAAATAACAGCCCGTCGGATGCTGCCCGTAGTGTAATCCTGCTGCTCTCCATTAAGTGAGTGTTTGATGATTGAAAAAATACGGGATATACGATTCGTAAAAATTTGATTGTACGTCATGAAATTCTATTAAGATATCCGGGAATAAAATACAGTAATACAGCAGCGGTGAAGCACTGCAATTTTTTTTAAGATAGTCGCCTGCAAATAACAGGCAGCTTAATTAGAATTTCATATTCGTAATGTTGAAGGCTGCAAAGATTATAAAAAAATCTAAAGCGAAAAATTATTTTATTATTTAAGTTGCCTGGCCAGGCAGGCTTCCCGTAATAATTGCATGTAAGCAAGGCCTCTTGCTTTTGCATATTCAATATTTTTTTGGGGAATATTTTCTGTACCGGGATAATTGTCTATTGCATGGCCCACGCTTTCTTCACGCAATAAATGTAACATGGGGTAAGGCGATCGGTTGGTGTAATTTGTAGGATCATCGGCAGCAGCTTTGGCAAATAAATAATCCGGGTGAAAACTTGCTACTTGGTAAATGCCCTCGTATCCTTCTTTTTTTAAAAGCGACTCGGCAAGGTCTACCAAATGGATATAAGCAGAAAATATATTAAACCCTTCGGGTAAAATTAAAAGCGTTGTTTCAATTTTCTTATCATCATTTAACTGGTCAAAAGCTTTTGCCAGGGCTTCCAATATCGTTTTCCGATCTTTGGATAATATCACTTCGTAATGTATACTGCCACGCTTTAATTCTTTGGCTGCAAAGGGGCAAAAATTGCAGCCAACCACTACCTCCTTTATCCACTTTTTGGTTTGCGCTATAATGATCTCATTTGTCAGCATGCACTCATTTTATTTATTTTGATCTGTACTTAAATAAAGGTCTTCAACTTTTTTTCTGGCCCAGGGCGTTTTACGCAAAAAAGTAAGGCTTGATTTTATGCCGGGATTAATTTTAAAGCAATTAATATTAATTATCCGGCCCAGCTCATTCCACCCAAACTGGCCTACAAGTTGTGTAAGTATCATCTCTAATGTTTTACCATGTAGAGGATCTTTTGAAGACATTGTACGTGATTTTAAAGCTGTTGACTGCAATGAACAATTATTTTAAATAAAGTTAGGCCTTAATGGGTTGATTAAAATATTCATTGAAATTATACTAACATATAATCAAAAAAAGTAGATAGGTTTTTTATTTTTATAAAAATTGATTTCATGAAAACGTTAATAATTGTGCGTCATGCCAAGAGCAGTTGGGCAAATATAGGCCAGGCAGATTTTGACCGGGATCTGAATGAACGTGGTAAGAAAGATGGGCCTGAAATGGCAAAGCGATTAGTGGGTAAAAAAATTGATATTGATCAATTTATAAGCAGCCCCGCCAGGCGTGCAAAAAAAACATGCGAAGCTTTTTGCAAAGCTTTTAATGTAAACGATAATAAAATAATTTTTATAGAAAAGTTATATCATGCTGCCAGTGATGCCTTTTACCAGGTAATAGAAACCCTGGATCAGGAGTGGAAGACAGTTACAATTTTTTCTCACAATCCCGGCATAACCGAATTTGTAAATACCCTTTGTAAAGAGGTAAACATTGATAACATGCCCACCTGTGCCGTGTTTGGTGTAAGCTCGGATATTAAAAACTGGAAAGAATTTGAAAAAGCCGAAAAGGAATTTTTGTTTTTTGATTATCCAAAATCAGGGAATTAAAAAAAGCTGCCCAATGAGCAGCTTTTAAAACTTAAACTTAAACAAACTATTTTTTAGGCATTAACACTGCATCAATTATATGTGTAACTCCATTGCTTGATACTGCATCAGCAATTGTTACATTAGCACCATTAATCATTACTTTACCATCTTTTACTGACACGGTAAGTTCCTGGCCTTGTACTGTTTTTAATTTTTGGCCGTCTTTCAGATCAGCCGCTTTGATCATACCCGGTACTACATGATAAGTAAGTAGTTTAGTAAGATCTGCTTTCATTGCAGGCTTTAATAAATTATCTACAGTACCTGCTGGTAATTTAGCAAACGCTTCGTTTGTTGGAGCGAACACCGTAAATGGTCCTGCGCCGCTTAATGTTTCTGCAAGCCCTGCTGCTTTTACTGCCGCTACCAATGTAGTATGATCTGCAGAATTGGCTGCATTTTCTACTATATTTTTAGACATTACCATATTAGCACCGCCAACCATTACCCCTTGTTCTTCAGCCATTTTAGGTTGATCAGCCATTTTAGTGGTAGTAGTATCCGCCATGGTGGTTTCAGTTGTTTTGCTTTTATCTCCATCATTACATGATGTAAACATAAAGGCTGATGCCGAAGCGATCATTAAGAAAGAAAAGAGATTCTTTTTCATAAAATTTTAATTTAATGTTGATGTTATAATTTTTAAGAGCTCCCTATTTACGGTATATTTTAAAGAGCGGATTTAATAAATATTATTAAGAAGGATAATTATTAAGCGATTTTGGATGTATGCACTTATACAATAATGTGAAATTCCCGGCGTTTCCTAATATAAAATCATCTTAAATGAACAGTATTAATAACTTTTATAACCAAAATACGTTAGTGCAGGCTGTGAAAACGCTTTTTAGCAAACTGAGGCAAAATCCGGAAATTTATCCGATAAAATACTATAAAAAAAGTCCACGCTATAGAAGAAACTGGAAATCACCAATGGTAAAATAAACGGTATAGGTGTGGAAATTACTGATATATAAATTCCGCACAAACACTCTTGATACAGCTAAGTACAGACACTATTTTTGATACTCTTAAATCCAATTCTAATATGAAAAAAAATGAACCCCAAAGCTTAACCCTATCCGTAGTAGCAAAATCAATTGCTTCTGCCATCAACAGTTTGTTCTTCTCTAATAACAGCAGAGATTTTCAACGGTTGAAAAATTTTATAGCTTCTTAAAACAACTTACCCTGCCTTCCTTACGAATCCCTTATGCTCTGCAGCTTAAGGGATTGCTTTTTTAGCTGAATAAATATTCTACATCCGATTTGGTGAGTGATTTTACAAATCCGGTATCGTCTGCAATGAGTTCCCTGGCAAGTATTTTTTTACGTTCCTGCAACTGCAGTATTTTATCTTCAATAGTATCAATGCAAATCATGCGGTAAGCAAAAATATTCTTCGTTTGTCCTATACGGTGTGTACGGTCAATAGCCTGTTGTTCTACCGCGGGGTTCCACCAGGGGTCTACAATATATACATAATCGGCTGCGGTAAGGTTTAAGCCCACGCCTCCTGCTTTTAACGAAATAAGAAACACCCTGCAATCATCATTATTCTGAAAATTCTGTATGGCTTTTTCCCTGTCCGGCGCAGATGTGCTGCCATCAAAATACTCATAAGGAATATTCTGTTCTATTAATTTTGCTTTTATTAATGCAAGCATTCCCAGGAACTGGGAAAAAATAAGTGCTTTATGTTCGCCGATATTCTCCTGTATTTCTCTTGCCAGTTCATCCAGTTTTATAGAATGGTTAGGATATTTTTCTTCTTCATTTAATATTGCCGGGCTGTCGCAAATCTGCCGCAACTTCATTAATCCCTGTAAAATGGTTAGCTGAGAACGGTCAATACCCTGTTCATCAATAGTTCCTAAAATTTTATCCCTGTAACTGTTACGGTAGGCATCGTAAATTTTACGTTGTTCTTTTTCCATTTCGCAAAACAGGATTGTTTCTGTTTTGTCAGGTAAATCCTTTGCCACCTGTTCTTTGGTACGCCGTAAAATAAATGGGTAAAGCAACTTCCGCAGATGATCTTTCTGTTCCTGCTCGCCAAATTTGTCAATCGGGGTGGCAAATTCATTTCTAAAAAATTCCATACTACCCAGTAAGCCAGGGTTTAAAAAATTCATTTGAGCAAAAATATCAAAGGTATTATTCTGCAGCGGTGTACCGCTCATGCATAAACGATTTTTGGCATTCAGCAGTGACGCCGCTTTGGTAACTTTTGAAGATGGATTTTTTATAGCCTGGCTTTCATCCAGGATCACATAATCAAAAAATATTTTAAGCAGCATGTGTATATCACTTCTTAAGGTGCCATAGGTAGTAATGATAATATTGTGCTGTTGCAATTCCTCGGCACTGCGGCTGCGGGTGTTGCCATGATGTATGTGATAGGTAAGTGATGGGGTAAACTTTTTTACTTCATTTTGCCAGTTATAAATAAGGGTGGTGGGGCAAACAACAATTGCCTTTAATCCTTTATAGGTATTCTTATAAAAATCCAGCATACTCAGGGCCTGAACTGTTTTACCAAGCCCCATGTCATCTGCCAGGATGCCTCCCCAGCCTACATCGTTTAAATAGCTAAGCCATTGGTAACCTGCTACCTGGTAAGGCCTTAATATGTGTTCGAGTTCTGCCGGCGCCGGTATTTCGGGTATGTTTTTAAATTCTCTTAAGCGCTCATATTTCTCATCCAGCGCAAAGCTCATTTCTTCTTCGTTGCGGTTTTCATACAAATCATCTATCACACTCATGTGATATTTTGAAAGCCGTAATTTATCTGTTCTGCCATCGCCTACTTTAAAAAGTAAAGCATATTTTTTAAGCCATTCATCCGGCAATATGCCGAGGGTGCCATCGCCAAGCTGAACAAAAGACTGCTTACCCGCCAGTGCTTTCTTTATATCGCTGATGCCTACCCGCTGTTCTCCAAATTCTATTTCCACTTTAGCATCGAACCAATCCAGGCCACTGCTTACATGTATATGTGTACTTGGCCTTGCTGTATTAAACCTGAAGTTTTTTAAAGCTTCAAAACCAAATACCGGCACTTTCATTTCCTTCATGGCATCTACAAACAAAAAGAACCAGTTATTGCGAAGTACATCTGCCCCTTTTAAAACCAGGCTGCCCGTTTCCTGCTGGCGGATAAACATGGAATGAAGGTTTTCCATTTTGTGCATAAAAGCTTCTTCGGCTTCTTTATTTCGCTTAATGATAAGTATTTTATCCCCGTCCGGAATGGTAATGGTTTCTTTATCTGCAGGCCTGGTATCAAAACCTTTATAACTGTATATTGGCTGAAACACAAGATAGTCGCCCCTTTCCTGCAGCATTAATTTAATATCAGGAGCGCCGCTTTTTATTTCTTTCACCAGGCTCTTATCAAACTCTACCTGGTACTCTTTAGTAAGTGGCAGAATAATTTTCTGCATCTTCTCTGCCCAGTTATGTTTACTTAGTTCAATATTTCCTTCTTTAATAAATTTCTCTGCCTGCAATACATCCTCAGGCTTCTGCCATAAATAGAGTACATGATTGTATAAAAAAACCAGGCTGCTTTTGCATTCATTTTCTGAGAAAGAAATGATCTCTCCATCCAATTTTACCATGCAGGCAATTTCATAGTGGCTGTTCTTTGCAATCACTTTGAAAACCGGTGAAATAAATTCATTACTTATTTCTACTTCTGCCAGGTTTGCTGTTTTAAAAGATTTTGAATAGGGCAGTTGAAAAATAAATGGGTTTTTTGAATGCTCCTCAAAAAGCTTTTTTAATTTGGGATGCAGGTATTCGGTAATTAATGATTTTGTTTCTTCAGGTAAGTCGTCTCCATCTGTATGAATTATATTTTCCCAGATACCACTGAAGGGTGAGTTTCGGTTAAGGTATTTATTTACTTCACTATCCTGTAATTTCCGTGCCTGCTGAAAAAGTTGTTTATCTTCTTCATTAAAAATATCTGTATTGACAAACTTAGTAAGATCCAGTTTTTCAGTTTTGTCTATGTAATTTTTATTTTCTTCGTCAGCTTCTCCCTGCAGGGCATCTACCCTAAAACACGGATATAGTTTTTCATTAAAATTAAAAACCAGGCCCAGGCGTGTATTTTTTTCCTGTACAATTATTTCTTCTGCAACTGCTTGCTGTGGTTGTATAAATGGCATAGATGGCCTATAGATAGTGGGTGCTGCCTGCGGCGCCACTCTTTTAATAGAATTATCCAGCAGGGTTAAAAACGGTTTTCCTTCTTTATAAATGAACTCAAATTTGCCGGTAAGGTCATCATCTAGGCTATAGCCATAAATCTGCAGAAGCTTATTTTTTTCTTTATCCCAGTTTCTTATGCTGTCAAAGTAGGCAGGGCCGTAATTATGCAGCAATTGCAAAAACAATAAAGTTTTATGTTCGCAAAGCGGGTGCATGGCTTCGCTGCACATGCATGAGGTGTCGAAATTGCGTTCATCATTTTTTTGTATTACCAGCGGGTAGGTTTGGCCGTTATATACCAGTTCTGCTTCTACTCTTTCATCCACAGCTTTTAAAATAGTGGCTTTGGTGGTACGCAACAGGGTCTCTGCTTCCTGGAAAATAGCAGGAGAAGAAAGCATTTTAAGTATCTTAAGATCTATCTGCTTCATTTTAGCAACGGTATGCCGTTGATTGTATTGGATGGCATTGCTTAGCAGCAGATTTTTATCTACCATATCCTGCAGCCGGAATAATGCTGCGGCTTCGTGGCGGCATATTTCGCCCAGATTGTACGGGCAACCGCAACGAAGGCTCATTAGTTTTGCATCGGCATATTTTTGAATATATACTTTGTAGAACGTACTATAGCTATCATCTTTTACCCGGAAAACGATGCTGCTCATCAGTTCATCATGCTCAACCAGTTCTACAAACCCGAGTGCATGAATTTTTTTTCCACGGCGAATTACTTCGTCTGTGCCATTATTGTAAACGTGTTTAATCAGGTGCGGTAGTGCCAAGTTGCTGAATGTTTTTTAAAAAATATATT
>JBDUCK010000307.1:0-4185 GCA_040003485.1 Ferruginibacter sp.
TACTATGTTGTTTTGCATTCAATACATTGTGCGGAATATTTTTTTGCTTCAGCATCCTGCTAAGCAACTCACTCACTTCTACAGAAGTGGTACCGACTAAAGTAGGCCTCCCGGCGGTACGCATTTTCTCTACTTCTTCTATTACGGCTTTATATTTTTCCCGCTTGGTCTTATACACCATATCCTGGTCATCTTTCCGTATTACTTTTACGTTGGTAGGTATAGAAACCACATCTAATTTATAAATGCTCCAGAGCTCAGCAGCTTCTGTTTCGGCAGTACCCGTCATACCTGCAAGCTTGTGGTACATGCGGAAATAATTCTGAAGTGTTACGGTAGCATAGGTTTGCGTACTTGCTTCTATCTTTACATTTTCTTTTGCTTCAAGCGCCTGGTGCAGACCATCAGAATATCTTCTTCCATCCAGGATACGGCCTGTTTGTTCATCCACAATTTTTACGGCTTCATCCATCACTACATACTCAATATCTTTATCAAATAACGTGTATGCTTTTAGTAATTGCTGGGCAGTATGTATGCGGTCTGCTTTTAAAGCATATTCATTTATCAGGTTTTCTTTGCGGTGTAATTTCTCTTCAGCGGTTAAATCTGTTTTTTCTATTTCGCTCAGTTTAATGGCAATATCGGGTAGAATAAAAAATTCCGGATCCTCTCCGCTTCGTGTTATCAGGGTTATCCCGTTATCAGTTAATTCTACCTGGTTATTTTTTTCGTCAATGGCAAAATAAAGTTCCTGGTCTACTTTAGGCATTTCTTTTTGCTGATCTGCCAGGTAATAGTTTTCACTTTTTTGTAATTTAACCCTGATGCCGGGCTCACTTAAAAATTTAATTAAAGCACTGTTCTTTGGTAAGCCACGATGCGCCCTCATCAGGGCCAGGCCGCCATCTTTAGGATCATCATTGCCTTCAGCTATCTTTTTCTTTGCTTCTATCAGGTATTGATTGGTGGCTTTTTTCTGCGCTTCTACCAGTTTTTCAATTCTTGGTTTAAGATCAAAAAACTGTTGGGTATTATCATTGTGCCCTACCGGCCCACTAATGATCAATGGCGTACGGGCATCATCAATCAATACACTATCTACCTCATCTACCATTGCAAAATGATGCTTGCGTTGCACCATCTCATCTGGCGTGTGCACCATATTATCCCGCAGGTAATCAAAACCAAATTCATTGTTGGTGCCATATACAATATCTGCATTGTAAGCATTGCGACGGGCATCGCCATTAGGCTCATGCTTGTCTATACAATCCACTCTCAGCCCAAGCCATTCAAAAATGGGCCCGTTCCATTCGCTATCCCTGCGGGCCAGGTAATCATTAACTGTTACAATATGAACCCCTTCACCGGCCAGTGCATTAAGGTATGCAGGCAGCGTACTTACAAGCGTTTTACCTTCACCGGTAGCCATCTCCGCAATTCTACCACTGTGCAAAACAGCACCACCAATTAGCTGCACATCGTAATGCACCATATTCCATGTTACGGGTGCCCCGCCAGCTATCCAGGTATTTGTAAAAACAGATTTATTCCCCTCTATAATTATATTATTTTTCTTAGCAGCCAATTCTTTATCTAAATCTGTGGCTGTGGCTTCTATGCGTTCGTTTTCTTTAAATCTCCTGCTGGTTTCCTTTACTACTGCAAAAGCTTCGGGCAGTAATTCTTTGAGTATTTCTTCAATTTTAGTATCCCTGTCTTTTTTAAAGGCATCTACTTCTTTATAAATACTGTCTCTGCCACTTATTTCTGCTACCGGCAAGGCTTCAGCCTCCTGCTTTTTATTTTCTATGTCCGCATCTATCTGGGTAAGGTGTTCTTTTATACGCTTCCTGAATTCCGTGGTTTTATTGCGCAACTGGTCATTGGTCAATGATTGGTAAGATGCAAAGAATTGATTTGTTTTTTCTACCTCTGGTAAAATCTGCTTTACATCTTTCTCGCTTTTATTGCCACCAAACATTTTGGAAATTATCCCTAACATAAATTTGTATTATTGAAAAATGGTATAAATGAATCTGGTTTGTGTTTCCTCTTGTCAAATATGGTGCTATGCTGTTTTAATCGTCAAATTGACAGGGGTGGCAAAGGTACAAAGAACTTGTATTAATAGTTGATGGATGATAGTGAAAGGCAGCTTGAAAAACTAAAGCTGCTGGTATAAATGCTGATTTGAAAAAATATGGCTGAGCCAATAGCCCCGATAGAAATGAAAAGCCAGAAGCCCCGCCCTTGTGGGGCAAGGCTTGTAATGTATAGCGGGAACAATGTCGATTGGAAAACAGTGGATGCGATTCAAAAAATATATTATTGAAGACTTTCTTTTGTACCTATGTTTTCCTCTTGAATTTTAAGGCTTTTGCCCTACCTTCGCCGTCCAAAAATGAGTGCAAACCATTAATTTTGCATTGATTTTTTACAAATAAAAAATACAATAGATCATGAGTGGTGCATTAAAAGAGGTTAGAAACCGTATTAAAAGTACGCAAAGTACCCAGCAGATCACAAAAGCCATGAAGATGGTAAGTGCTGCCAAACTACGCCGTGCCCAGGATGCCATTACCCAAATGCGCCCGTATGCAAAAAAACTGCAGGAAATGCTTAGTAACATCGTAAGCAACAGCGATGGAAATGTGAAAATGGATCTTGCGGTAGAAAGGCCTATAGAAAAAGTGTTGATTATTATTGTAACAAGTGACCGTGGTTTATGTGGAGGTTATAACAGCAACCTGATAAAGCTTACAAAGCAAACCATCAGTGAAAAATATGCTTCCCAAAACACCGCAGGAAACGTAAAGGTTTTACCGATCGGGAAAAAGGGATATGAACATTTTACTAAAAATGGTTTTAAAGTAGTAGATGCTTATTGGGATATATTTACCGGCCTTAGCTTTGATAAAGTGCAGGCCGCTGCCAAATATGCTATGCAAGCTTTTGCAGCCAAAGAAATAGATGCAGTAGAAGTGATATATAGCGAATTTAAAAATGCTGCTACGCAACGTTTTATTGCTGAGCCATTTTTACCTGTGCAAAAAGTAGCAGAAATAAAAGGACAGGCAAAAGCCGATTTTATTTTTGAACCAAACCAGGCGGTACTAATTGAAGAACTGATGCCTAAAATATTGAATACCCAATTATACAAAGCCGTGTTAGATGCTAATGCAAGTGAGCATGGTGCCCGTATGACAGCTATGGATAAAGCAAGCGATAATGCAAATGAGTTGCTTAAATCTTTAAAAATAAGTTACAACAGGGCAAGACAGGCAGCAATTACCACAGAGCTTACAGAAATTGTGAGCGGTGCAGCGGCTTTACAAGGTTAAGCTAATTAGCCAATATGCTAATGTGCTGATTTTAAAGGTCGGAGTTTAGAATAATTCTGAAGCTTTTGCAAAACGTTCCTGATTTTTTAAAAAGTACAAATATCATTTTAAAATTTCGAAGCTTTCATTAGCAGATTATCGAATTAGCTAATTAGCAAATTGATTATGGAAATCTCTCAAATAATACCCCATATTGAAGCATTGATCTTTGCCAGTGATAAGCCGCTGACCGCACCGGAGATTACCGAGCTGGTAAATAGTGCGCTGGGATTTATTGAAGACCGTGCCAGCCAGGACCAGGTAGAATCTGCCATTGAAGGGATAAGAGAAAAATATGATTCTGAGTTTTATGCTTTTGAATTAAAACAAAGTGGCGGTGGCTGGCAGTTTCTTACAAAACCGGCCTATCACAAAACCGTGGCACTCATAAACGGTGATAAATTTATAAAAAAATTATCTATAGCATCGCTGGAAACACTTGCCATCATTGCCTATAAGCAACCTATTACCAAAAGTGAAATAGAAAGTATCCGTGGTGTAAACTGCGATTATGCTGTGCAGAAATTACTGGAAAAAGACCTGGTTATCATTTCTGGCAGAAATGAAGATGCTGTGGGCAAGCCGCTTATTTATGCTACTTCAAAATCTTTCATGGATTATTTTGGCATAAACAGTGCAGATGAATTACCAAAAATAAGCGAAGTGCTGATGGAAGAATTGGTAAAAGCTACAGTAGTAAATAATAATAGTGCCGACCATTCTGATAATGAAAATATTGTTGCAGCCGCTGAAAATGATGCAACATCAAACGAAATAGTAACAGTAGAAAATACCAGCG
>JBDUCK010000308.1:0-4184 GCA_040003485.1 Ferruginibacter sp.
AGAATGGGTGGTTATATTACCGGTATTATTGGCGTATTAATTTTCCCCTGGAAATTAATGGCCGATCCCAATGGCTATATTTTTACCTGGCTGATTGCTTACTCAAGTTTGCTTGGCCCTGTTGGCGGCATTATGATAGTTGATTATTTTTTTATAAAAAAGCAACAATTACAAGTAGATGATCTGTACAGCCACAACGGTTTGTATCAATATAAAAATGGCTTTAATTCTGCTGCAATTATTGCCTTGCTATTTGGTATATTGCCTAATGTTCCGGGATTTTTATTACAGGTAAAATTAATTGCTGCAACAGCATTTCCCGAATGGATTTCGCACCTGTATAATTATGCATGGTTCGTGGGTTTTGGAGTAAGTGGAGTTATTTACTTTTTAATAATGAAGAAAAATAACCGCTAAAAATTTGAGAAACAGAGTTAACGCAGAGTTACTCTGCGAAACTCATAAAACTCAGCCTCTTTGTGGTTCAAAAAAAATAGCAATGAGTATTTTAATTAAAAACGGAAGAGTAATAACTGCAACAGATAATTATGTTGCCGATATTTTTATTGAAGGCGAGACAGTTTCGGCAATTGGCAAAAACCTGAACGTAAAAGCTGATAAAGAAATTGATGCGTCTGGTAAACTGGTTTTCCCCGGCGGCATTGATCCGCATGTACATCTGGACATGCCCTTTATGGGAACTTATTCCAGCGATAGTTACGAAACCGGCACCCGTGCTGCATTGTATGGCGGCACTACCATGCTGATAGATTTTATTTTACAAAAACAAGGCAACAGTTTGCAGGCTGCATTAACAGAATGGAAAAGCCGCTCTGATAATAACTGCGTAGGCGATTATAGTTTTCACATGGCCGTTACTGATTTTAATGAAGACACCAAAAAAGAAATTAGACATTTTATAGAAGAAGAAGGCATTACTTCTTTTAAAACATTTATGGCCTACAAAGGTGCGTTAATGATAGATGACAGGCAGATGATTGGCCTGATGGAAGAAGTAAAAAAGCATGGTGGCCTTATCAATGTGCATGCAACCAATGGTGACATGATTGACTACCTAACGCAAAAGCATATAGGCGATGGAAAATTATCACCACTATATCATTATCTCTCACAACCGGAAGTTACCGAAGCAGAAGCCAGCGAACGTTTTGTAGATATGGCAAACTACACTGGTTGCCCGGGTTATATCGTACATCTTACCTGCGAGGGTGCATTGAACGCTGTACGGAATGCAACAAAAAGAAATCAGAAAATATTTATAGAAACCTGTATCCAGTATTTGATATTAGATGCATCATTATACGAACAAAATTTTGAAGGCGCCAAATGGGTAATGAGTCCGCCACTAAGAGAAAAGAAAGATCAGCAAACTTTATGGGCGGGCATTAACCAGGGGCTTGTAAATGTAGTGGCTACTGATCATTGCCCTTTTATGTGGGAGCAAAAACTGATGGGCAAAGATGATTTTAGTAAAATACCAAACGGGCACCCGGCGGTGGAGAACAGGATGGAATTATTGTTTAGCGAAGGCGTAGTAAAAAATAAAATTTCGTTGAATAAATATGTGGAAGTTGCCTGCACAAATCCGGCAAAAATATTTGGAATGTTTCCACGCAAGGGAACCATTGCCATAGGCAGCGATGCAGACATTGTAATCTTTGATCCCAATGAAAAGCATACTCTTTCTGCAAAAACACATCACATGAATGTAGATTATAGTGGCTACGAAGGATGGGAAGTAACCGGTAAAGTAAAAACTGTTTTATTAAGAGGCGAAGTTGCAATAGATAATAACGAGTGTCTTATTGATAAAGGCTTTGGTAAGTTTATAAAAAGAAATAAAGTTTCTCAGACAATATAATTAAAAATAAAAGGGAAAAAGGTTTTGTGTGATGATATGGGTAAGCTGAAGAGCATATCAACTGTACAAGTGAGTGACACAAGAATACTGATTTGAAAAGTAAATGCTGGTAACAAAATAGAAAATATTATGGCAAGAAAAATTAAATCAGGCCTCATTCAAATGAGTCTTCCCAAAACAGAAGGCGAAGGAACCATTGCAGAAATTATGCAGGCGATGGAACAAAAACATATTCCGCTGATTGAAGAAGCAGGTGCAAAAGGCGTGCAGATTTTATGTTTCCAGGAAATTTTCAACACCCCTTATTTTTGCCCCGGGCAGGATGCCGCCTGGTATGCATCCGCTGAAACGGTGCCTGGGCCTACCACAGAGCGGATGGCGGTGTATGCAAAGAAATATAGTATGGTTATTATTGTACCGGTGTATGAAAAAGAGCAATCAGGTGTTTTTTATAACACTGCTGCAGTTATTGATGCAGATGGAACTTATTTAGGGAAGTACAGGAAAAATCATATTCCGCACACTGGCGGTTTTTGGGAAAAGTTTTTCTTTAAGCCCGGAAACCTTGGCTATCCTGTGTTTCAAACCAGGTATGCAAAAGTGGGGGTGTACATTTGTTACGATCGGCATTTTCCTGATGGTGCAAGATGCCTGGGTTTAAATGGTGCAGAGATCGTCTACAATCCATCTGCAACCACGGTTGGTCAATCACAAAATTTATGGAAATTGGAACAGCCTGCACACGCCGTTGCCAATGGTTACTTTATGGGATGCATAAACCGGGTTGGTACTGAAGCGCCCTGGAACCTTGGTAAATTTTATGGCAGTTCTTATTTTGTAAATCCATTGGGAGAAATATTTGCCACAGCATCAGAAGATAAAGATGAACTATTGATTGCAGAATTTAACCTGGATATGATTGATGAAATAAGAAGTAAGTGGCAATTTTTTAGAGACAGGAGGCCGGAGACTTATGGTAAAATAACAGAACTGTAAAAATGGTTACGTGTTTCGGGTTGAGAGTTTGGTGTTAGAGCAACCCGTAATCCGTAACGCTTAACCCGAAACAGAAAATTCTAAAAATGATAGAATCAAACAGGCTTTCGCCAGAACAATACCAACAAAACTTCAGCGACATTCATCCGCCCTTTGAAACAAAGGATGCAGCATTGGTAGAAGCAAACCGCTGCTTATTTTGTTATGATGCGCCTTGTATTAAAGCCTGCCCCACCAGCATCAATGTGCCTAAGTTTATTAAACAGATCACAACTGATAATATCAAAGGCAGTGCCCATACTATTTTTCTTTCAAACATCATGGGCGCAGGTTGCAGTAAAGTGTGCCCCGTAGAAAAATTATGCGAAGGCAGTTGTGTTTTTAATTTGATGGATGAACCCCCGATACCCATTGCAAAATTGCAACGCTACAGTACAGAAATAGCAATGAGCAGCAAATGGCAATTGTTTAAGCGAAAAGAAAATACTGGTAAAAAAGTTGCGATTATTGGAGCCGGACCGGCAGGCCTTAGTTGTGCACATATGCTTAGCCGTGAGGGAGTGGATACAACCATTTATGAAAAAGAAAAACAGGGTGGTGGCTTGATGACTTACGGCATTGCCGCTTACAAAATAACACCACAGTTTTGCGAGGATGAAGTGGATTATATCACGGCTATTGGCGGAATAGAAATTAAATATGAAAAAGAATTGGGTAAAAATATTTTCCTGGAACAATTACAAAAAGAATATGACGCCGTTTACCTCGGCTTTGGTGTGGGGCTTGCCCGTCAATTGGAAATACCGGGCGAACAATTAGAAGGAGTAGTAGATGCGATCAGTTTTATTTATGATATCCGGAATAATGGATTTAGCAAAGTGCCTGTTGGCGATAAGATTGCTGTAATTGGTATGGGCATGACTGCTATTGATGCTGCCACGCAGGCAAAGCGGCTGGGGGCAAAAGAAGTCACCATGTTGTATCGCCGTACGCAGGAAGAAATGCCCTGCACGGAAACAGAATTAAATATTGCAAAATTAGATGGCTGTAAAATAACCTGGCTGGCAGCACCTAAAGAAGTGATGGGTGTAGATGGAAAAGCTGCTGCATTAAAATGCGAAGTAATGAAGCTGGGCGAGCCTGATGCAAGTGGGCGGAGTTCACCTATACCAACCGGCGAAGAATTTATTATTGATGTAGATATGGTTATAAAAGCCGCCGGGCAAATGCCTTTTCAGCAATTGGTAAACAGCAATCAATTAGATAATAAGCATGGAAAACTTGCTTTAAATAATACTGCAACAAA
>JBDUCK010000309.1:0-4183 GCA_040003485.1 Ferruginibacter sp.
ACAGTTTTATTTTCTGTTATAATTATGGCTACAGGTTTATTGATGATCAGCAATGCAAAATCGTAAAAGCATTTCCAGAAAAAGTGGCTAAGAAATAATCATGTTATAAGCACTACTGTAGGAATAATTTCTTGGTAAAAGTTCCTAAATGATTTAATTCTGCAAAGAAAATACTGGTCGCCTGCCCTCGGGCTTGTAGAGTTACAATATATTGGCGGCCACTTTTTGCAGGGTGTTTTCGGGCTTTAATTATTGAGGTTTAAATTTTGTCGTAGTTCTTTAATTATCTTACTGAGTTCAAACATTAGTGGCCATTCTAAAGTTGTACCATTTTCTAAAGTTAAACCGACGGCTTCATCCGGCGTAACGAGTAAGTGCCTGGTGCCTTTTTGGCCGTCTATCATAAGGCAATGCCAGGAGCCGGTAAAATCCAGGCCGCCTTCCGCGCCGTATAGTTCGGGAGACAGGGCAACTCTATATTCAACCTCATTACATTTAAAAAACCGGATCATAAAATTGTACGGGAAGGTGATTGTTTCCATTTTGCTAAAGTTTGATCAAATATAATATTCTTTATTTTTAAATACTAATTTTATTAGTATATTTAACCTAAATATATTAGTATGTCCGCTTCGCTTCAGCACCTTTCCGGCTACCAGGTACATGAGTATAAAATCATTTTGACACCACATGAAGAATTGATACGGCAGGCAATGGAAGTAAGAAAACTCTTTAATGAAAAATTCAAGATAGAAGCCCCTATGACCCAGTTGCCTGAAATAACACTAGTAACCTTTAAACAAATACAGGCTGCAGAGTCTAGGATCACGAACAGGTTAAAAATAATCGGGATGGCCAGCCACCCGATAAAAATTGAGCTCAGGGATTTTGGTAGTTACCCGAGCCATACCATCTTTTTCCAGGTAACGAGTAAAGGGCCGGTTGGTGACCTGGTTAAAAAGATACGTCATGCGGCCCAACGGCTGATGAAACTGGATGCCGATAACGTGCCGCATTTTATGAATGATACGAACATCACCCTCGCCAGGAAATTGAAACCCTGGCAATATGAAAATGGCTGGCTGGAGTGTTCTAACAAACATTTTACCGGCAGGTTTATGGCTAACCGGATGCTGCTCCTGAAAAGAAAAGATGGAGAATTTAAATACAAGCCGGTAGAAAGTTTTGAATTTCTAAACCTACCGGTGGAGACAAAGCAGGGTGAATTATTTTAGGCTTTCATTTATCGATATTGCCTATTTGTAATCAGGATAAAGTAAAACAAAAGGTCCGGATGGGTTGTGCTGAGTAGTACTGCAAATAAAGTAATATTAAAATCAGCGGTGGAACTCAGGCTGGTTTGCTATGTCAATTATATTTTGTAAGACTAATTATCTAATAAATTTTATTTTGATTAAAGCAAATATTACATGCATGCCAGAATCATGTCTTACACACTAAAACATATGTAATAATGCGCAATTACTATCTGCTTCTGCAAAAAGCATTGCACAGGCGTTGATAAAAGCAGGCCTGGCGCAAAAGTTTCCTTACGGTGCTAACTGGGTACAATACAATATTACAGACCAGCAAAATGCAGCTCATGCTGTCTGGATTTTTAAATTGGATTATGATGTCCTGGAAGGCGCAGATGATACGAAACTATTAAAGGCTATCGCAGGGTGTAAGGGAGCGTGCCCGTCAGACAAAAAATAAATTTGAAATTACGTTTTATGAAACAACAGTCTGGTATAGGAGGAAAATCCGGAAGTCAACAATGGATTTTGGGCAAGTGCAGTTTTGAAGTGGCTTAATCAACAGTTATTCATATCCGAGCAGTTATTCGTGGCGGGGCAAACATCACAAAAAATCAGTTCTTATATTTATCTTTATCAAAAGCTAAGCAGAAGGACCTGCTGAAGAAATACTAAAACATTACCGCACACAGAACCCAGGTGTTGCTTGCAATACTTTGACCCTACAATATGAACCAACTTTTTAAAAGTCTGATTGCATTTACCTTTTTGGTAAATTTTTCCTTATTCGGAATTGCACAAAAAGTAGACACATCCCCCTTAGATGCCTATTGGAAATTGATTGAACCCCTTAAACGTGGTGACTCTTTATCTGTAAGCGATTGGAAAAATTTTTTACAAATTGAATCCAACCAGATTTATGTAGAAAATCAAGGATTTGATAAAGAGTATATTGAACGTTTAAGAAAAGCAATCCAGGTTGTTTACATGCCCAAGTATGACAGTATTTTACAAGTGAGGTTAGTTGCCATCAATAAAGATCCAACATCTTATTGGCTAACCTACAAAGTATATGTGTACAAAGCTTACGAGATTGAGTTAAAAAAGTATGAAACGAAAATCATACAACCATATTATTTAGATTCAATTTATAAAAATGCGTTTAATTGGCTTCCTGCAAAACTTCAAAAAAAGGATAGTTCTGTCAGCATTCATTTTTTAGGAATTGAAAACGATGCGATTGCTGGCGGAGGAATAATCATTGCAACACTTTGGAGTGCTTACAATCAAGACAAATTAAAGATGGGGATTTTAAACGGTCATGAAATGCATCATGTTTTGCGCAAAGAAATTGAGTTTAGAAATGTTGCTGAAAATGATAAAGGGATTATGTATGTGCTGAACAATATTTTGAATGAAGGTACCGCTGATATGATTGATAAATCTTATGACATCGCTCACGATGATGAACTACCCATTGGTTGCAGGTTTAAAGATTTTGAATTGTTCCAGGCAGATAGTATTGTTAAGCAGATTGATACGAGCATCATAAAAATGGAAAAATCCCAGGGTAAGATATACAAAACAGAAAAGGACTATCGTAACTTACTCCGTTGGACAAGTGGACATTGCCCTGGTTATTATATGACCGACATTATTGTGAGAAATGGTTTTAAGAAACACTTGCTGAAAAATATTCAGAACCCTTTTTATTTTATCTATTTATACAACAGGGCAGCAAAAAAAGACAGTAAAAAGCCTCCTATATTTACTAAATCATCAGTCAATTATATTAAACTGCTTGAACAGAAATACTGGCTTTCAAAATAGCAATCCTCTTCGGAAATGCGTGCTGCAATTCATGATGGAAAAATCGGAGTTCTTCCTATGCTTGAAGGACCTACTCTTGCTACTAAGTTTTAAAATTTAAATAATAAATGATTTAACTAATTTACTTTCTAAAATTGCCTGTAATTGTTCACCCCTTAAACTTTTAAATATTTAACTATATTAAATATATGGTTCGGAAAAGCGGCAATCGTTTTAACGGACAAAAAACTTTTACGTTTACATTTGCCAAATTCTTTAATAAATTTCCGCAGAATGGCCTTTATATTTATGTCTTAAATTTGTCATACGCTTCAAATTCAAATGGTATATTTTGTCTAAAATAAAATTTATTTAATTTAAATATTTTAGAATTTAAATTCATATTGAACAAAATTTATGAAATCCTCTTCTGCATCTTTATTATGTATATGAAGAAAGAAATAACATTTTTCAAGACCCTGCAGGAACCAGGATTTTATTTGTTTTTTCCATTCCCCTACCCGGAAAATATCTAAAGCTTCATCTCCCTGGCAATTAAACCTTATGAACGCGGTAGCAGTGGAAAGCTGCATATGCACAGCATCTCTCCTGCCCGGGGAATCCGTAATTATGGTACCGATATTTATGTCATGTAATTCTCCAACAAATGTTGTAAGCCGCGTAGGCTCAGTAAACCAGGCCTCATTGGTGAAACTTACCGCGCAGGAAAAATCCCGTGGCAATAATTTCAAAAACGTCATAATATTTTCCTGGCGTGGTAACTGCTCATGTGGTAACTGGATAAAAGAAACACCCAGCTTTTCCTTAAACTCCCGCATGCGGTTCATGAAATCTTTTGTCAAGCCCATTTTTGCTAAGCCAACCGGGCCCTGGTGGGTTATGCCTTTGTAAAACTTGGGACAAAAATGAAAATCAGCCCGGTCAACAGCGTTGTACCATTTGTTTAGTTTTTCCGCTTCCGGAATACTATAATGTGTCGCATTTAATTCCACTGAATTAAACAGGGCCGCATAAAAAGCCAGCGTCCCCGGCTGCGGCGGCTGACTGTTTTTTTTCTTTAAATTTTCTTTATACGTCCATTTCGATAAACCAATATA
>JBDUCK010000310.1:0-4171 GCA_040003485.1 Ferruginibacter sp.
TCTTTTACGAGTTGCCGAACCAGGGCAATTAACAGCTCCATAGGTTTGGTGGGTGAAGGTAGCATATGGATGTCCATGCTGTTCTTGTTTTGAGAAAAATTGGCCCAGCCCATACCCGGCGGGCCTTGTGGCGCCACCACAAAACACGGAAACATAATCATATTACGTTCCTTTGCAAAATTGGAAGCGCCCCACTTTAACTGGGCTCTCCCGAACCATGTAAAAAGATAACGAGTGGAAATTTTCTGATCGTATCAGCATCGGGGAAAAGCATCCGGTAATTAAGCGTATCGCCTTTGCCGTTACTGTATTTATTAAATACTAAAAAGAAAAGTTTGAGAAAAACTATTGTCTATAGTCGCCAGGATAAAAAAGAATAAAAAGAAGACGTTAGTATTTAAAATTTTTCATTTTTATATTTTTTAATGAGTAGACCAAATATTTTCCCAATTTAAATATTTATATTAAATGATTATTTTAATTTTCGCTTACAGTAAATGTTATTGGTTGCCTACGATAAGCATTTACATTACGACCATATTGTATAGCCGGTACCCATTTAGGTGACCGACTAATTATACGTATAGCTTCTTGTTCCATACCATATCCAAAGTGCGTTTCTGACTCTATATCTGAAATATCCCCATCTTTTTTTACTATAAATTTAATTATTACAGTATAGATTCCTTCAGGAGCATTGTTTGCAACCGGTACACTTGCATTTAAGTTGGCCTTCAAATAGTTAAGCCACCCGAGGGGCCCACCCGCAAACTCAGCTTTTTTTTCTTCTCTTGTAAATAATGAATCGTAAGTGATACCCGTTTTGGTATAAGTTTTTTTTACCCCTCTTTGACCATTAAAAAAAACCTCGCTAATAAGACTGTCATTTTCATTATATGTGAGGTTATGCAGCGTATTCTTAAGGCTATCCGTGATCTTGTACGAGGCAAGCTTACCATTACTATGATAAGAAAACTCCATTGCCTTTATCACGTTATCATGAAGGTATATTATAGAATCAGTCTTTCGGCCAAGTGTATCCCATTTCTGCATAAGTCCTTCCAGCAGGCCATGCTCATAAACAGCCTGCGATTCAATTTTTCTATTTTCATAATAACTGGTGTAGGGCCCTTGGGTAATAGATAAAGATGAATCTGTGAAATGCGCCACCAGGTACAGTTTGGCGTCTGCAATGGAATAACAATCCAGCCTGAAGACCCCGTCTTCTTTCATTCCTTTTCCTATAATAATTGCTTCGTCTTTGGAAGTAGATGTCAGCTTTGCATTAAGATAATACATGAATTTGTAATTCTGTGCTTTAGCCACATTAGTAAAAAACATACAAAAGCAGCATAGCGGAAATAGCGTTGTCTTCATAAAGAGTAAGATGTGTTTAGGTAATTGTAACCTTGTGTTTAGCATTATTTATAAATTGGTAATGTAACTACCGGCTCCTGGTAGGCACCAAGTTCATTCAAACGCTTCTTAATATTTTCTTTCCAATTATTTGTGATACCTCCTGATTCAAATGTGTTCTCATTGTCATATTTATCCTGTTCATAATTCTCGTCATCAGATATTTTGGTAAACATTGAATTTGCTTCAGCAAGTGTTTTGGCTTTTTTTATTTCCTTACGTAGTATACGTGCATATATTTCACAAATATCGAAATGCCCTTGCTCATGCTTAAGAGAAATCGAGTCATTTTTATTTTTTATCCAGGAATTAAACTGCTCCATGCCTGCGTATATTTTAAATATTGTCTTGCCCGATTTTGTAGTTAGCTGAACATCTAAACTTTTTGAAATCGCACCTAGTTTGTGCGTAGCGTTTAATGAATCAACTTTACGTAGTAACGTGTCCTCTTGAGTTGGACTACCTTTAAAGTCACTGAAACTGAGCCTGTAGGCTGAATTCCAGTAAATCTTCCCATTATCTGTCTGGGTTTTTGCTGACATAAAAATCATAAGAAAACACAGGCCAATTATAAATAAAAATGATTTTCTCAATAGCATATACACAATTGTTTTGCAAGGCTCCAAAAAAATCCTAATGGTTGTTAGTAGCCTGTAATTAAAAATAATTTTTATTTTGCCTTTACTTCAAAACTGGCTGTGCCAATTTCTTTATCGTCCTTTTTATTGTTTACAATTTCTATTGTAACCCTGCCAGGCTTGGCTGGCCTGATAATAAATTTACCATCCGATACCTTTGTTGCCTTACCGCCCTGCACATTAATAGAAATATCTTCAGGTTTTATTTTCCTGGCCGTAATGGTGATCTCATTATCTGTATCGGTAAACAAGGTATATGGTTCCGGGGTGGAGACTTCGAAATCTGCACTTTGCAATAAAAAAGTTATCGGCTGTTTGCGGTAGGCATTTACCGGCCTGCCATTTTGTATGGCGGGCGTCCATTTACCTGATCTCTCCATAACTCTTATTACTTCCTCTTCCATACCATAACCAAAGTTTGTTACCGGCTTTATACTGCTTACCAGACCATCTTTACTTACAATAAACAAAACGATCGTAGTATACATTCCAATGGGCGCATTGTTTTTGTTGGGCACATTAGAATTTAGATTTTTTTGAAGAAATTTTTTCCAGGCTTCATTGCCTCCCGGGTAAGAGGCCTCTGTTTCTACTACTGTAAGTGCAGTTGAATTTGTCTTTACGGTATCTGGCTGCCGGGTTACCTGCGCAGGTAACGATAAGCCAGAAAAAATGATGCAGGCGGTTAACAAAACTTTAGGTAGGTACATATTCATTTTGTGGGAAGATAATATTTTTTTCAGTTTTTCAATATCACGCCAATCAATAGCCTGAAAAATTATGTTCCTCATTTTTTGTTTTTAGGTTAGCAATAGCGGGTTAATTCTGTAAAGCTGCATATTTAAATTTATTGCTTTACTTCTTTATTAATTTGTTCAATAATTTCGTCCGCTTGTTTTATCGTTCTTTCATAATTAGCTATAGCTGCTTTAAAATTATATTCCAGGAAATATAACATAGAGTGCATTTTTTTTGAAATTAGAAATTCATTCAATGAAAGATTCCCTAAATCATTTTGCCCGGCATTTAAAATCTTCATTTGCTCATTATTCATAAAGCCCGCTTCTGAAATTAAATTAGGAATGGTTTGCTGATAATAGGTGAGTATATTATTTTTCAATTCAGCATTTTCAATTGTCCCTATCTTTCCGCTTGACTTAAACCCTTCATACCTTCCATTATTAAAGTTTATACTAAACGAAATTATATCGGTGTAAGGCCCTAAAACACTATCGTTCGCCTGGTTTTGTTTTAGCGACAGGAGATACTTAAAGTTAGCATCCAGCTTAGCTGAGGTTTGTTTATTTTCTTTAAGTAACCCGATATCCCGGGTAAGGTCTTCCCTTAATTCCACCAGGAATTTATTTGCCTCTTTTTGTTCATGCCTGTGCTCACTCCAGCTATGCAGCCAAATGGAAAGTGTTACTGCAAATACGATTATTAAAATTTCAATGGTGACTTCTTTTACTTTCTCTGCAAAAGAATTTTTCGAATTGCTGATACTCGTAAAAATCTTTTTAGTATGCTTGGTCACTTCGTCTTGCATAGTAGTTTTGGTTTTACTTTATGATGGCTTCCAGGAAAAACAATACAGCGTTATTCTGCCGTTGTAGGGTCAATAATTGCCGCAACTTCAGTTACAGCGTTTGCAGGAAAGCCACCTTGTTTTGCATGTTCACGAACCATTTCTTCATTTGGGGCAATGTAAATACAATAAATCTTGTCACCGGTTACATAGCTCTGCACCCATTGAATCTGGGGCCCCATATTACTTAGCACTCCGCAAGAGGTTTGGGAGATACCTTTTAATTGTTCCGCAGTCAATTTACCTGCACCAGGAATTTCTCTTTCAATAACATACTTAGGCATAAAATATAGTTTTAATTTTCCTACTCGTTTGGCTTTTCGGTATCGCCCCGTTTTTTATAGTAGTGCCTGGACTCTACTTTTATTTTATCTTACCGTTTGCATAAAAATCTAAACAGGATTTAAATAAATTTTACGAATTTCCCATCCCTGTGATAGTTTTATTTTGTCCCCGCCATAAAATAATCCCAGGTTGCTTTTGCAATGTCTGCAATAATTTTTTCATTTGTGGCTGCATTTTCTTTAGAGTT
>JBDUCK010000057.1:0-14095 GCA_040003485.1 Ferruginibacter sp.
GGCATTTTTTTTTCAATTTTACTTCAGTGGCGTCGCACTCTTGTACATCAATAAGTCTCTTCATCTTCAGTATTCTGTTAGTTATAATATTAAAGGTCGGTAAAGAAGATTTGCCCGGGTTGTTAAAAAGTTCAAAATAATTGTAGCAATTCCTCATGCTTTAAATGCTATTTTTGCACACTCAAATTACAGGATTTTGCCGGATATTATTCAATTATTGCCCGATAACATAGCTAACCAGATAGCAGCCGGTGAGGTAATACAACGCCCTGCAAGTGCTGTAAAAGAACTGATGGAAAATGCCGTGGATGCCGGTGCAGACGAAATAAGATTACTAGTTAATGATGCCGGCAAGGCATTGATACAGGTAACAGATAATGGTAAGGGAATGAGCGAAACCGATGCCAGGATGGCATTTGAACGGCATGCTACCTCAAAGATCAGGAGTATTGATGATCTCTTCCGTATAAAAACAATGGGCTTTAGAGGAGAAGCTCTGGCAAGTATAGCCGCGGTAGCGCAGGTGACTTTGAAAACAAAACGGGCAGAAGATGAAGCAGGCGTTTTCATCGAAATAGAAAACAGTAATGTGGTAAAGCAGGAACCATATGCTATGGAAAACGGCACCAGCATAGCCATGAAAAATTTATTTTTTAATGTGCCGGCACGCCGCAATTTTTTAAAAAGTAATGCAGCAGAGTTAAGGCATATTGTGGATGAATTTATAAGGGTGGCTATGTCTTTTCCGGAAATATTTTTTTCACTTAGCTCTAATGGCCAACAGGTTTTTCATTTAGAAAAAGGAACGCTTAAGCAACGCATTGTACAGATATCAGGAAGTAATTACAGCGCCAAACTGGTAAGCGTCCAGGAACAAACTGATTACCTGAATATTTTTGGTTTCGTTGGCAAGCCGGAAACAGCCAAGAAAACCCGGGGGGATCAATATTTTTTTGTAAACAACCGGTTTATAAAAAGCGCTTATCTTAATCATGCGGTAATGAATGCTTTTGATGCAATGATTGCAAAGGACAGTTACCCGATGTATGTTTTATTTATTGACCTGGACCCGGCGCAGCTTGATATTAACGTACATCCTACAAAACAGGAAATAAAATTTGAAGATGAAAAAATTGTATATGCTTTTGTACAAAGCGCCGTAAAACATGCGCTGGCACAATTCAGCATTACCCCCACACTTGATTTTGACCTGGATGCCTCTATACAAAACCTGGATGCGGTAAGCAAACCTTTTACAGATGAAAGAAGATCTTCTGCTTCCGCTTCTTCATTGTTTCAAACATTTACTAAAAAGAACCAGGCACATTTTATTGAGAATAAAAGTGAGTTAAAGCACTGGAAGGATTTTTACGAAAGCCCGGCTCCATCTCCAGAAATGATAGTTGGAGGGATGGACTCCACACCAGAAGCACAAGGGTTGTCTTTGCATACTCTTGCATCACCAGGCTTAGCTTTTCAAACTTTAATGCAATTGCATAATGCCTACCTTACAGTGCAGGATGATAAAGGTTATTTATTAGTGAACCAACAAAATGCCCACGAGCGGATTTTGTATGAAAGATTCATAACTGCTGTAGCCGGCCGGCCTATTGCTACACAGCAAAGCCTTTTCCCGGTTTCTATAGAACTGTCAACAGCCGATGCTGTTTTATTAAATGAATTGCTACCCGATCTGCAGCAATTAGGTTATATGCTGGAACCCTTTGGCAATAATAGTTTTGTGATGCAAGGCACTCCCGCCGATCTGCTACAGGGAAATGAAAAGACAGCTATAGAGAAAATGCTGGAACAGTACAAGCATTTCAGCAACGATTTAAAATTTACCAAAAGAGAAAAATTACTCCGCTCCATGGCCATACAACAATCAGTAAAAAGCGGTACCCCACTTACCCAAAAAGAGATGGAGGTTTTGTTGATTGATTTATTTGCCTGCGCTATACCAAACAGCACGCCCAATGGCAAGCCTACTTATATGAGTTTTAAAAAAGAAGACCTGGATAAAATGTTTGGGAGATAGGAAGTTTCAGAGGTTTCATATCCATTTCAATGAGTAAACCTTCAATGATAAAACAGGCTAATATTTTTCTCTTATAAATCCTATAAATTTTTCTACTGCTTTGCGTACGGGAGTAGCACCAGTTTGATAATTATTTACGAGCACAGAAAAAATGAGGAGTTTATTTTTTTTGGTGATTAGATAACCGCTGAGTGCACAATTATTACTTAGCGTCCCGGTTTTTGCAAAAATAAAACTGCTGTCTTTTTTATAGTAAGAAGATAAAGTACCGGTGCCCCCCGTTGGTAAAATATTTTTTATCCTGGCAAAGCCGAAATCATTTTTTATTTTATTTAGGATATACACAAAATCTTTTGGCGTAAATAAATTGTACCTGCTCAGGCCGCTGCCATCTACCCATTTTGGTTTTTGCGGTACATCTTTCAAATCTGATTTTAATAAGCTGTCAATCATGTCTTCATCACTCATATAGCCCAAATGCTCATTGCTGGCCATTAATAAGGTTTGCTCTGCAAAAAAATTATCGCTACGGTGCATCATGGGTTTAAAGAGGGAGTCGGTAGGTTGGGTGTGGATAGAATAAATTTTTCCAGCAGGAATTTGCAAAGGAGCATTGTCATTTATAATTCTTCCTGCTTGTATATTGAGAGAAAAATCTTTTTTTAGAATATCTATAGAGGTAAAATCATCATTTGTAAAAAAAGGAATTTCCTGCGAAGAGAAACTCGTTGATGAAGATAGCAGCTTTAATTTGTTACTGCTTATTTCTCTTTTTACAAAAAATTTTAAGAGAGATTTACTTGCATCTGCTGAATCAACATTTCTATAAAATATGGAGCTATGGTTAATGCTATCAATGTAATCAATAAAATAATGGGGAGAGATGTTCCATTTAATTTTCAGTTCATTTTTTAAATATTGGAGGCTGTCATAATTTAGTTTTATAATATTCCCGTAAACAGGAAAACTGCTTCTTTCTACCATATAATCGTCATTGTAATCATCCCATGACCAACCAAAGCCTAAAGGATTTTCTTTGTACTCGTGCAGTTCCGAGAAATAAATATGCCTGTTTTCTTTTTTTAAAAAATCTATTACTGGCTGATTTTTAAAATCCGGATGCAGAAAAGTTGGATCGGCAGCAGGAAAAATATTAATCTCTGAGGTATTATTATTTTGATATCTCAACCCAACCAAACTATCTCCCAAATATTTCATGCCCGCATATAGGGTAAATAATTTTGTATTGCTGGCAGGTACAAAATATTTTTCTGCATCATAATTATACCAATACTTTCCGGTGGCGGGTTCATAAATGCAGATGCCAATATGCCCCTGCCTGATTGCGGAATCTTTTAATAAAATAATATCGGCTTGCCTGGAGATTTGCTTAGTTGACGAGCAGGAGGAGAGGGTAAATAAAGTAGATAAAGTGAATAAGGAAAATAAAGCAAACAGTTTCATGTGTATATTTTCTTTGTATCAGCTAATTATTAAATCCGCATATAATTCCCTCAACTCCGCTCCTGTACCCGCAGCCATCTTTCCGGTATTTCGTTATTGCTGGCTTTTAAATAATCATTATAACTGCAGGCAATAAATTTTGTATCGGGCATCTGCATCCACCACCGGCTTGTTTTTTTGCTTTGTAAAAATATGGTAGCTACTTCGGCAAACGCAGTATGATATTCATTAAAATTATTTCTGTCTTCCATCAGCACTTCCTGCTTGCTCCGGCTTTTGCCGTCTATAAAATACCAGATCATCTGGCTTATCTGTTTAGCAGTTAGTTCGTCCAGGTCTTCATTTGGGTTGTACCCATAAATACCCATACTGCTTAAGGCGTTACTCATGCCTGCATAGCGGGTAAGCATACACGCTTCTATACCGGTGAGGCCGTTGGGACAATTTTTATTAGCCGGGGCATCGCTGCTCTTAATGGCACTTACATCAAAACTTAACAGGTTTGTATTGCGCAATACAGGTTCCATTTCATCAATATTATCCGATACCAACCCGACACGATAGCAATCAAAGCGCAGCTTATCCATGGTTTCCAGCATACGTGGATGCACAAAATAACTCTGAAAAGCCACATGGTTGTAATGCTTTATCAGGGTAGGCTCGGCAGTAAGCATCTCCAGCAAAAAATTTTCACTGCGAACAGGGCTTTCCCCTCTTAAATTTATCATCGCATCTATGCAGGTTGCTTCAATAGGTAGTTTTAGTACTGTATAGGCATGGTATTGTGCAAGCGTTATATCATGAGAGCCGCCTAAAAGAATAACTGTTTTATTTTGTCGAAGTAATTCAGACAGCACTGTTTTTACAGCAGCATAGCTATCCTTCAGAGTAGCGCCGGTTTTTACATTGCCCATATCTGCAATCCTTACATCGGTATGCCAATAATGTAATTGGTATAGCTGTTTTCTTATTGCATCTGCGGCCGTATTTTTAATTTCAAGTAATCCATTACCTCTTGTTTCTGTAACGCCCAGTACTACTATATCTATGCCGTCAAGTTCGGGTAGTTCATCTTCAAAAACAGCAATATGTTTTGCTAATTGCCCGTCTGTATAACCCTGGTCATCATTTAATTCCTGTACGATAACTGGACTAAGAAAATCTGATAGATCCTGCATTAATTAAGTTTGCGGCAAATCTAAATGTTTTTGGGTATTGATTTATTTATTTGCAAACTCCAGCGCACATTTAGATAGTAACAAATAGATAAGGCTGAAAGAAGAGGGATAAGCTGAGGAGCAGGCGGATAGGAGCGGATACCCCACAACGAAGCGTAGCGGAGTGAGGAGTAGCAGCGGATAGCCGCTGATAATGCTGAAAGAAATGAAAAAGCTGACTGCCATAATAATTAGAGTTAGCTAAAAATTATGAAGGTTTTACAAAACTGAATGAGTTAAAAAATAAAGCATATATTACTTTAGGTATTACCTTTGCGGACACAATTTTAATGTAGTAAGATGGCAAACGACCAGGAAGTAATAAGTGATGTAGTAATAAAATTTGCAGGTGATAGCGGGGATGGTATGCAACTAACCGGGAGCCAGTTTACTAATAATACAGCCATGCTGGGCATAGACCTGGCAACTTTTCCCGATTTTCCGGCAGAGATACGTGCGCCGATAGGAACGTTGCCCGGGGTGAGTGGATTTCAGCTACGCTTTAGCAGCGACAGGATATTTACACCTGGTGATGAATGTGATGTATTGGTGGCCATGAATGCTGCGGCACTAAAAGTAAACTTAAAAGGCCTGAAAAAAGCGGGAAAAATTATTGCTAACTCAGACGGATTTGATACTAAAAACCTTCGCCTGGCAAATTATCCGGACGGCGTAAACCCGCTGGAAGATAACAGCCTGGATGGTTACGAAGTAATAAAAATGGATGTTACTAAAATGACCCGTGAAGCGCTGAAAGATATAAGCATGGGTACCAAGGAAAAAGACCGGGCAAAAAATATGTTTGTCCTGGGTTTTTTATACTGGATGTACAATCGTGATATGGATAATACCATTTCATTTTTAAAAGAGAAATTTGGTAAAAAGCCAGAGATATTAGAAAGCAATATCAAAGCGCTGCAAAGCGGATATAATTTTGGCGATACAACAGAAACCTTTACACATCGCTATTCTGTAGAGAAAGCTAAAATGGAAGCCGGTACTTACCGCTCTATAATGGGTAACCAGGCACTGGCCTATGGCTTGATTGCAGCCGGACAAAAAAGTGGTTTGCAATTATTTTTAGGGTCATATCCAATTACTCCTGCATCAGATATTTTACATGAGCTAAGCCGGCATAAAGCATTTGGTATAAAAACTTTTCAGGCAGAGGATGAAATAGCCGCAATAACGTCGGCTATTGGTGCCAGTTATGGTGGCTCTTTTGGTATTACCACTACCAGTGGCCCGGGCATGGCTTTAAAGGCCGAGGCTATGGGTTTGGCGGTAATGCTGGAAATTCCCTTGCTGATATGTAATATTCAACGGGGTGGGCCAAGCACCGGCCTGCCAACTAAAACTGAACAAAGCGATCTACTGCAGGCATATTACGGCCGCAACGGAGAATGCCCGATGCCTATTATAAGCGCAAGCACACCAAGCGATTGTTTTGCCGTAGCCTACGAAGCAGTAAGAATAGCAGTACAACACATGACGCCGGTAATTCTTTTAAGTGATGGATACATTGCCAATGGTGCTGAACCATGGAAATTTCCGATTGCAGATGATCTAAAGCCAATAGAGACAGATTTTAAAACCCAGCTATGGGAGGGAGAAGATAAATTTCAGCCATACCTGCGCAATGAAAAATTAGTGCGGCCATGGGTTATACCGGGCACTCCCGGGTTAGAGCATCGTATTGGTGGTTTGGAAAAACAAAACATTACCGGCAATATCAGCTACGATGCAGATAACCACCAGTTAATGGTAAAGATAAGGCAGGAAAAAGTGGATAAAATTGCACTTCATATTCCTGAACAAACGCTGGATAGCGGTGAAGAAAAAGGAAAGATACTGGTACTGGGGTGGGGCAGCACTTATGGTGCTATTAAAAGTGCCTGTGCAGAATTGCAGCAACAGGGTGTTTCCGTTTCGCATGCACATCTGCGTTATGTAAGACCTTTTCCGCAAAACCTTGGGGATATAATTAAAAACTTTGACAAGGTTTTGATACCGGAGTTAAACAACGGGCAATTAATAAAAATTATCCGGGATGTATATATGGTAGATGCAAAAGGGTACAATAAAATTATGGGAATTCCATTTACGAAAATTGAATTGGTTGAGTGTATTAAAGGCATGCTATAAAAACGATAACCCAAAAAAAACCGCAGCTTTAGAGATGCGGTTTTTTATATATAATCAGTTATTTATTTACCTGGTTCTTTCTCTACCTATTACTAAACTTACTTTCAGATTAATTGAAAAAAAGGCATCTTTTTGTTTAGGGCTACCTCTTTTTCCGCCACCGTTGGGGGCAGTTCTTTTTTCTATCTGCCTGTCATTAAGCAGTAATGCATCATTAAGTTTGTTACCGGTAAGATGATTGGCAAATATGGCAGGGTCAATATACCGGGTGCTGACATCATCTAAATAATCTGTATTTAAAATGCGGTATAAAAACTCTCCCCTTAAATTAATCAAGGGAGATAATTCATATTTTGCACCAAAACCAACGGGAATATTTACCTGTTGTAATTTATACACGCTTCTATCAGGATATTCGGAAAAGCCTTCTCCTTCTGTGCTTAAAGGCTGCAAATTAACCCAACGGTTACCCAATTTTGTTTGGGGATTATAAGAAAAATAACCAATACCTGCAAGCAGGTAAGGAGATAATCTTGGAGGTTCATCATCCCTGGATGCCCAGTTAATAAATACGTAGAGGGGATGGATTTCCGCCATTAATGACACCTCATTTATTGTGCTCCTAAAGTTTAAGTTCCTGTTGTATCTTTCTTTGGCAATGTCAGTAATCCCCACTAAAACATTATCATTGGCAGAAATATTTCCAAAAGTTCCCTCTATCCTTAAGGCAATGGCATTTTTATAAATTGCATTTATAAATATCCCGCCTGCCAGATGGGTTTTACCAATATTTAAATCTTTAACAAATCTTTTACCTATCCCTTTTTTGCCCCCAAGGTCAGTCAGGCAATTCATGGCATTTAAAGATCCCCCAACTTCAAAAACTAAAGGGTTATCGTAATAGTCATTATTATAAAAATAGTATTGTGCAGTGACTTCTTTAGAGCATACCGTTAGCATGGTTATCAGGCACGAGACCAGTGTTATTTTTTTCATCATCATAAATTATATCATATACCTGAGTAAATTCCTTTTTTCAATTTACACCAAAAACGATTATCCGTCTCTTTTATTTAAATACTTATTGTTTTATTAAAAAATTTACAGGCAGTCTTTAACCCGCATTCGCTGCATTTTGGGGTGCGGGCAACACAAATATACCGCCCATGCAATATTAGCCAATGATGTGCTTTATAAACGTATTCTTTTGGTAAATATTTGATTAATTGTTTTTCTGCCGCAACTGGTGTTTTTGCGCCAGTCGTTAAGCCTATCCTGGCACTTACCCTGAAAACATGAGTATCTACAGCCATGTTAGGCTGCTCATCCACAACCGAGGTGACTACATTTGCAGTTTTTCTTCCTACCCCTGGTAGTTTTACTAATTCATCTACTGTCATTGGAACTTTACCGCCAAATTTTTCTATCAGCATTTTGGCCATGCCAATAAGATGCTTTGTTTTATTATTAGGGTATGATATGCTTTTTATTAATGGAAAAAGTTCTTCAAAATTTGCCTTACTCATGGCTTCGGCATCAGCATATTTTTTAAAGATAGCCGGGGTAGTAAGGTTTATTCTTTTATCAGTACACTGTGCAGATAAGATAACGGCTACCAACAGTTCAAAAGGAGTATTGTATATTAATTCTGTTTCAGCATCAGGGGCATGCAGCAAAAAATAGTTAATTACAAACTGGTAACGTTCGTGCTTTGTCATATAAAAAAACCCGGTAATAAATATAGTACCGGGTAATATTAATTAATTAAAAGGAAAATTAAACCTCTTCCGATAAAACAGCTATGGATTTTTCTGCATAATTTAAAATATTATCAATTGTTTGCTTACGGGGAGATGAAAGCTTGATTGTATTCAACTCCTGGTGTGCTGAAGAAAGTAGATCCATTTTTTCACGCAAACTCCAATCTGAGGCCAAAGCAGTTTTAATCTCTGCTGTTTTTTCAGCGGAAGCTTCATTGTACAAATATTGTAGCAAATCTTCCTGAGTAAAATTGTACATAAATAGGTTTGAAAGCTTCTTAAAATGAAAAAAATATCAATTATCCTCTACATAAACGATGCCTATCATGAAGTTATTGTATAAAAAAAGTATTTTTTTGCCTTTTTATGGGGAATTTACTATGAAGAGTTCTTCATTATCTTTTTTCATATAATATTTTTCTCTTGCATATTTTTCAATGGTCTGGGCACTGTTTTTAAGAAGGCTAAGCTCTTTCTTGGTATCATTAATTTGTCCTGAAAGCTGCTGTTCACTTTTTTGTAATTCTTTTAATTTATTTATTCTAGTTGAAATAAGTCCCCAATCTTTGGGATCAAAAAATAACATCCATACAATGAAAAGTGAAGAAGCAATAAAATATTTATTTTTTAAAACTGAGAAGATAGCTGAAAACTTTTTCATGTACCGTGAAAGATTTTATGGTAAAGCCCCTGCTAATTTACAAACAAAAACTTACATTATAAATTATATAAACTAAATAAAAAGGGAAAAAGGGGCGGCATTCAGCCCCCCTATAATTTTTTTTAATAACGATCTAATTTATGACCAGTTTTTCAACCATTGTTTGATTTCCTGTTTTTATTTTAAATATATAAATGCCTTTGCTGAGACCGGAAATATTTAAATTGGTTGGAGAAGATAGATTCATTAGCGGCCAGTTTTTTACCCTCTGGCCTTGTACATTGTATAAATTAATACCTGATAATCCGCTTGTAACAGCCATAAATATTTTTACAAAATCTTTTGCCGGATTTGGACTGATAGATAAATCAATACCTGAACTTTTTATTTTTGCCAGTCTTGTTTCAGATACAGTTGGCCTGTCATCAATATCAGTTTGGCGTAAACGATAGTAATACAAAATGCCAGGCTGAACAAAATTATTTACCGAATTTTATTTTTCCATTTGGGTATATAGCACTTGTGCCTAATATTTCTTCGATCCTTAGTAATTGGTTGTACTTGGCCATACGGTCACTTCGGCTTGCCGAGCCAGTTTTTATCTGGCCACAGTTTAATGCTACTGCAAGATCTGCAATGGTACTATCTTCCGTCTCACCGCTGCGGTGGCTCATAATAGTATTGTAGCCATTTTGCTGTGCCATGCTTACTGCATTAATCGTTTCGGTAAGGGTGCCAATCTGGTTTACCTTTACTAACAAGGCATTGGCAATATTTTCATTTATACCTCTTTCAATTCTTGTTACATTAGTTACAAAAAGATCATCGCCAACCAACTGGCATTTACTACCAACAGCGTCAGTAAGCATTTTCCATCCTTTCCAATCGTCTTCCGCCATACCATCTTCAATAGAAATAATAGGATACTGTTTTACCCAGCTGGCCCAATATGCAACGAGTTGTTCGCTGGTCATTTTTTTACCATCACTTTTATGAAAAATATACTTCTTTTCCTTTGCATTCCATAATTCGCTGTTGGCAGCATCCATTGCAATTCCAATCTGGCTACCGGTTTTAAAGCCAGCTACTTTTATAGCTTCCAGTACTGTTTCAACAGCTTCTTCATTGCTTTGAATATTAGGTGCAAATCCGCCTTCGTCACCTACGTTTGTGCTGAAGCCTTTTTTCTTTAATACCGTTTTTAAAGCATGAAAAATTTCTACACCCCATTGCAGACCTTCACTAAAGCTTGTAGCACCAACAGGCATTACCATAAATTCCTGGAAATCTATTTTATTGTCTGCATGGGCGCCACCATTCAGGATATTCATCATGGGAATGGGAAGGATTTTTGCATTCGTTCCGCCGATATAGCGATATAATGGAAGGTTAGCTTCCAGTGCTGCGGCTTTTGCTACGGCAAGGCTGATGGCCAACATAGCATTTGCACCCAGCTTGCTTTTATTTTCGGTACCATCCAGTGAGATCATCATGTCATCTATGCCGGTTTGGTCTGCTACATCCCAGCCCAACAGGCTATCTGCTAAAATGGTGTTTACATTTTTAACTGCTTTTAATACACTTTTTCCACCATACAGTTTTTTATTATTATCCCTTAACTCTACAGCCTCGTGTATGCCGGTGCTGGCACCACTTGGTACCGCTGCACGGCCAAGGCTTTCATTTTCGGTTAAGATATCTACTTCAATAGTTGGATTGCCGCGGCTATCTAATATCTGCCTGGCATGAATGGATGCGATGTAACTCATGTTAATGTTGTTTTGTATTTTGAATGATCAAAAGTAAAGGATTAATTAAATTATCCCGATTAATTACCATTGTGCGAAAATAATTTATAATTGTCAACGTTTAAAACACTTAAGGGGCTTGTGTTATACCCGAAATTGGTATCTTTAATTTTTAATTCACATAACGTAGTTTATGAAAAAAATTTTATTTTTAATTGTATTAGGATTTTCTGTCAATAATACGTTTGCTCAAAACGTAGGCATTGGAACTAATAGCCCTGACGCATCAGCCGCTTTGGACGTGAGCAGTAGTAACAAAGGTTTTTTACCCCCAAGAATGAGTACTGTAGGACGAAATGCAATAACTAATAAAGCAGCGGGCCTGATGATATATAACATGACAACCAACTGTATCGAGGTTTATAATGGTGCCAATTGGATAAACCTTTGCTCTTCTTTGCCCTCTTCTATATTAGCAAGAACTTTATTGGGAGGTAATCAAAATGATCAGGCAAATTATATACAGCAAACTACTGATGGGGGGTATATTGTTGGTGGCACTTCTGAATCATCTTTAGATGGAGATGTTACTGGTGCAAATAATGGAGGTGTAGATTGCTGGGTTGTAAAACTAGATGCTTCAGGCAATATTATATGGAATAAGATATTTGGAGGAAATGATTATGATAGATTAAACCAAATTCAGCAAACGGTTGATGGAGGATATATTTTCGCCGCTACGACCGGCTCATCAGCCAACGGCGATATTACGGGAACCAGTAATGGCGGTTTTGATTGCTGGGTAGTAAAACTGGATGCTAATGGAAATATAATATGGAATGTGTTGCTTGGGGGCGATCAGCCTGATTTTGCAAATTCTATACAACAAACTTCAGATGGTGGTTATATCCTTGGTGCATATTCTTACTCTTCGGCAAATGGAGATGTAACTGCCACCAACAAGGGCCTGGATGATTTTTGGGTAGTGAAATTAAATGCAACTGGTGTGGTGCAATGGAACAAACTTCTTGGTGGAAATGGAGAAGAAGTATTAAACGCAATAAAACAAACCAGCGATGGTGGGTATATAGCCACGGGTTCTACCACCTCTTCTGCAAATGGAGACGTTACAGGAACCATCAGTGGGATATTTGATTTTTGGGTAATTAAATTAAATTCCATCGGTAACGCCGTGTGGAATAAATCCATCGGCGGAAACCAAGAAGAAATTGCTTATTCTATTCAGCAAACCTCTGACGGGGGTTATATTGTCGCAGGCAACTCTACTTCATCAGCCAGCGGAAATATTACAGGCACAAATAACGGCCTGCTTGATTACCTGGTTGTGAAACTGGACGCTACGGGGAATATTAGCTGGAATAAGCTTTTAGGTGGAAATGCAGACGAAACAGCCTATTCTATTGGACAAACGACGGATGGCGGCTATATAGTAGTTGGCACATCTTCTTCTTCAGCTTCCGGCGATGTAACACAAAACAGTTATGGGCAGGGTGATGGATGGATCGTGAAATTAAACGCAACCGGTACAATTGTATGGAGTAAATTGTATGGGGGCAATCAAGCTGATATTGTTACGTCAGTGCAGCAAACTACAGATGGAGGTTATATAATTGGTGGCTATACTGCCAGTTCTGCCAATGGTTCGGTTATTGGAACCAATCATGGTGGCGACGATTTCTGGATATTAAAACTAGATGCTAACGGGAATATTTTATAACAGCTGTGCAGAAGATTTAAATAGTACTGTCACAGATTAATTTGTAAAACCTCTGAATATATTCTCCAGGCTTTGCTCTGTACTTTTCAGTGAAACGATATCCAGATTTTTATCGATACTTAATTGCAGCAATTGTTTTTTTAACGCTTCTGCATTTGAACACTTAATGTTGAATACAGATGAGTGAATATTTTCTACTCCATCAACACCATTCAGTTTTTTCAACCACTCTATATCTACGGGTTCTTTAAATTCAATGGTAACCTGTTGTTGGGTACTGCCGGATTTTTGCAGGCTACTTAACCGGTCATCTGCCACAATGTTCCCTTTGTTTATGATGATAACCCTATCGCAAATGGCTTCTACTTCCTGCATAATATGCGAAGAGAACAGCACTGTTTTGTTTTGCCCAAGTTGTTTTATAACTTCTCTTATTTCTACAATCTGGTTGGGGTCAAGGCCACTGGTGGGCTCATCTAATATTAACACTTCTGGGTCATGCACCAATGCTGCGGCTAAGCCTACCCGTTGTTTATATCCTTTGCTTAGCTGCCCAATCTTTTTATGTGATTCAGGAGCAAGGCCCACCGTTTTTATAACCGATTCTATATTTTTTTTTGAGTCTTTTATTTCATGCAAATTGGCAATGAACTCCAGGTATTCCCTTACATACATGTCCATGTATAAAGGATTTGCTTCGGGGAGGTAACCAATCTTCTTTTTTATTTGGGTATTGTTTTCATTGGCATTTATGCCGCATACATTTATCTTGCCTGCGTCTGAAGCCAGGTAACCCGTTATCATCTTCATGGTCGTAGATTTTCCTGCACCATTTGGCCCCAGAAAACCAACGATCTCTCCTTTGTTTACCGTAAATGAAATATTATTTACCGCTATTTGACTGCCGTAATTTTTAGAAAGATTAGTTACTGATATGGACATGGTGATAGTTGATAGTTGATAGTTGGGCAGAACTTTATTCTGCTAACATTTGTCATCTAATGCCTAACAGCTTACTTTTCTCCCCCCTGTGCAGGTGGCCTTTGCGGTCCCCTGTTTTGTGGCGGGCGCTGCTGCCTTCCCTGTCCTTGTTGCGATGGCCCTTGTCTGTGGGGCCTGTTACCGGCTTGCCCCTGCGATGGTCTTGCACCTTGTTGTTGAGGCCTTTTTTGCTGACTCTGTTCTCCTCTCTGTTCCGGTTGATTATTTCTTTGCTGTGGTCTTCTGCCCTGTGGCTGATTTTGCTGATCACCTCTTTGCTGATTTTGTTGCTGGCCACGTTCTTTATCTCTACGCTTACGGGTTGTTTTTTCCAGGCTCTTCA
>JBDUCK010000058.1:0-14079 GCA_040003485.1 Ferruginibacter sp.
ATGGCAATGGTAGAAGAAGTTCGCCGCCAGTTCCGCACTATTCCTGGTATTATGGAAGGTACCGGTAAACCAGAGTATGATAAATGCGTTGCCATTTCCACAGAAGCTTCTCTTAAAAAAATGATGTTGCCAGGAGCAATTGCATTATTGTCTCCAATAATAATCGGCTTTATTTTTGGGCCGGAGGTGTTAGGTGGTTTTCTTGCAGGAGCTACCGTTTGTGGTGTATTGATGGGTATGTTTCAAAACAATGCCGGTGGTGCATGGGATAATGCTAAAAAATCTTTTGAAAAAGGGGTTGATATAAATGGCATTATGCATTACAAAAAATCGGAACCACACAAAGCCTCCGTAACCGGAGATACGGTAGGTGACCCGTTTAAGGATACCTCGGGACCTTCTATGAATATCTTAATTAAATTAATGAGTATTGTTAGTTTAGTAATTGCCCCTACCCTGGCAAAAATTCATCATGATAAAATTGAAGCTAACCGTAAAGCACAAATTGCTACCATGATGAAAATGGATGGCATGACTGAGGCGGTCGTTGCAGAAAAAACTATTACTACTACAGATACGGCAGGTGTCACAAAAACTGCGGTTGCAGTCATTCTTCCGGGTAAAGTAAATGCTAATGGAGATTTTATTTATGAAACCGGTAATCCGGTAACTGTTCCATTACCTAATGATGCTCAAATAATACTTGGTGAAAATAGTGGTTTATATAAATTACATGAAGAGATAAAAGCTAATGATGATAAGCTTTTAGATAAGAACAATTGGTTCACACTGGAAGATTTGCAATTTGAAAGTGGCAGCGCAATCTTAAAGCCCGAAAGCCAGGTACAGCTTAAAAATGTATATGAAATACTGAATTGCTATAATCCTTTATCTGTAAAGCTTGGTGGCTATACTGACAATACAGGTGATGAAGCGGGTAATATAAAATTATCTTTGCAAAGAGCAGATGCAGTAAAAGCCACACTCGTAAAAATGGGCATTGCACCCGACCGTCTTACTACAGAAGGTTATGGTTCCCAGTTTGAGGTAGCAGATAATAATACTACTGAAGGCAAGGCAAGAAACCGTCGCATAGATGTAAGAGTAACAAAAAAATAATTTTTGATATAGTTTATTATTATGCCCACGTTTCATTTCGTGGGCATTTTTTATTCCACTCAACCGCTTTACAGTCTATATTGTAAAGAATTTCCCGTCGCCTGAAGCAATCCTAATTTATATAAAGTCTACTTTGTTACCGCTTATATAGTCAGCGTTTTGTTCACCAAATAAAAAATATATGAACGGATTGGTCATTTACGAAATATTTCTTACTTTGCCTTACGAAACACATCGTATTATGCTTAAAACAAAAATTTTAAAACCTACAGATGGTGAGCTGGAAATACTTACCGTGCTGTGGGAAAAAGGTGCTGCTACCGTAAGGACTGTGCATGAAGAAGTATGTAAAACCAAAGATGCAGGTTACACTACTACCCTTAAACTGATGCAGATAATGTTTGAGAAAAAATTAGTGACCAGGGACAGCAGCAGTAAAACACATATTTATAAAGCCCTTATAACAAAAGAAAATACGCAGAAACAATTTGTAAATAAAATGATAAACAATTTGTTTGCAGGATCGTCTGCAGCGCTGGTGATGCAGGCGCTTGGAGGGTATAAAGCCAGTAACTCAGAATTAGAAAAAATTAAAACCTTAATTGAGGAATTGAAAGCAAAAAAATAACAACTGTTTTTATGAAGCAATTCTCTTATAGTTTCGCTGTAAGTATGCTGCACAGCATTTGGCAAATGGCTGTGTTATTATTGTTTTATTTTTTACTTACCGTTTCAATAACAAAAACTCACCCGGGCTTTAAGAGAAATATTTTATTTGGGTTACTTGCTTTGCAATTAGGCACCAGCGTCATCACTTTTATTTTTTACTTCACTAATTCTTTTAATGCTTATGAAAATAAGCTTACTGCTCTTTTATCTAAACCATTTTTTACACATTCGTGGATGCAATCGTATGCCACATATATTTTTTACGCTTACAGTGTAGCGGTTCTTTATAGAATTGCTGTATTGGTATTTCATTGCATTTCTTTTAAAAGTAACTATAGTAAACATTTACTAAAGCCGCCTGTTGAGACAAAGATGTTTACTATTACAAAAGCATACCAGTTTGGTATAAAAAGAAAAATAAGTATTTGGTACAGCAGCAAAGTTTTTACTCCGCTTACATTTGGTTTTTTAAAGCCGGTAATTTTAATGCCCGTCGCATTAATTAATAGTTTAACTATTCAAGAAACGGAAGCACTTATCATACATGAACTGACGCATATAAAGAACAATGATTACTTACTTAACTGGTTATTGCTGATAACAGAAACCCTTTATTTCTTTAACCCTTTTGTAAAAATTATTGCCGGTGAAATAAAAATTGAAAGAGAAAAAAGTTGCGACACACAGGTAATACAATTCAATTATCCCTCGCTTGTTTATGCAGAAACATTATTAAAAATTGCTAAGCAAACCCAACATTACAAAAGGTTTCAGCTTGCTGCAGTAATCAATAAATCGCAACTGCTGCATCGTATACATTTCTTTTCAAGCCAAAAAAATCAACAGTTCCGTAAAAATAATAACATCATATTTTCTATTGCGCTTATGCTGGCTGTGTTTGTGCTTAATATTTTTATGCTGGCGCAAATGAAAAATAATGGCAGCGTTGTTCCTACTCCGGCAGCTATTAATGTGCCGAAGATTAATGCGGCAGATGAAGAAAAAAAAGATTTTAAAACCGTACCGGTTACGGCTACTCTTAAAGAAAGGCCAGTATCTAAAAATATAAAAAGACAGAAGGCTGAATCATTAGCTTCTGTTAAAAATATAAAGAAAGCGCCATTACCCGAAATAAACAATAATGCTGAAAACTACTATATATTACCTGCATCGCTAAAAATAAAAGAGCCTGCAATAATCAAGGAAGTATTAGTTAATGAAGAAACCTCATCCGGTAAAATAATTACCCAGGCATACAAGGTTCAGTTGAAAAATGGCCAATGGGTTGCAGAGCCGCTCTGGATGACATCAGAAATAAAAGGTCTTAAAGACACCCTGAAACAAAAAGGCGATACACTCTTTTATATCATCAATGGGGTTCAGTAATTCTACCAAACATTCCGGGGGCAGGTGTCGCCGTATTTATTACCTATTATAAAGCCAATGAGTATTTCGTGTGTATTGCCGGTATAGGTTCGTAAACGGTTTGTGGTAGCCACTTCATACGAATAGCTCACATTAAATGAATTGGCCACATTTAACCCCGCCATTACAGAATATCCAGAAATAAGATCCCCATACCTGTAACTTGCACCCACCCATACTTTATCCTGGTATTGCAGCTTGGCATTTGCGTGTACACCTAATAGTTGTGGCTGCCAATATTGTATCATTATCGATGGTAAAAAATTCAGATCATCATTTATATTAGCCCTGTAACCGGCCGTTAGAAAATAATTAGGGGTATAATAAGTACCATATTTATCATTTTTTACAAATTTATATTTGCCTGGTATAATATTTAAAATAGACAAGCCGGCTAAATATCTAGCCGAATACAACCAAAGCCCCACTCCTATTTCAGGCTTTATCTTTTTAAGCTCGCCGTTTGTATAACCTATTGCCGGATCATTTGGATTAAGTTCTCCAAAATTAATTTTAGATCTGTCGAGGTTTACACTGGTAATTCCTGCATTAAATCCAGCCGATAAGGTAGTTTTTACACCTAAAGGTTTATGGTAAGCATAAGATGCATAAACCGACCAACGGTTTAAATATCCTGCTTTATCATTCATGGCAATAAATCCTATACCATGATGAGGTTTGGGCGCGGTATATTCTTCCCAATATTGTTTACCTCGTGGATTTTCCCCAGGCACCTGGAAAGAGGTAGCACTGGTGCGTAAATCTGACTTGTTAATTGGGCCCTGAATGCTGAAGTAACTCGTGACCGGGGCTCCATCTATTCCTGTCCATTGATTGCGGTTACTCAGCTTGACATCTACATAATTTTCTATACCCGTAACTGCAGGGTTTAAAATATAATTATTTAAAACATATTGAGTATATGAAGGCTTAGCCTGGCCTGCCGCAGCAAGAATAAAAAGAATGCTGCTTATAAATAAACCTGTCTTCTTCATATTTAAACTTTTCACCTTCAATTATTATCCTTTTACTATTTTATAATCGTCACGTATCCTGTAATTGGTTTACGCCCATTGCCGGGTTCTATAATATAATAGTAAGTATCTACTGGCAAAGACAGGCCATTTATATTTCCATCCCATGGCTTTTTATATCCTCTTGATTCAAACACAAGTTTACCGGTCCGGGTAAATACCTGCACCCTGTTGCCAGGATAAGTATCAAGATATTTAATTTCCCAAAAGTCATTTATCCCATCATTATTTGGGGAAAAAGTATTTGGGATCTTAGGCGCCAGTAATACTTTTATTAATATATCATCGGCAGCAGTACATCCGCCGGTGCCCGTTACCGTTAGTGTATAAATAATATCTTCTATGGGGCTAGCCAAAGGGTTTTTAATCTTGCTATTGTTTAAACCGCCGGTAAGAATGTTATTGTTCCAGGACCAGAGGTATTGCAGGCTGCTGCCGGATACTATTGGCTGCAGCGTAATGCTGCCACCTTGCAATATGGCTTCATCCGGGCCTGCATTTACGGTGGGGCTTTTATATACGGTAATTTTTGTACTATCAGCACTTACACAACTACCTGTTGCGGAGGTGAAGGTATATTTAATAGAATGTGTACCACTACCCGCCAGAGCAGGACTAAAGTTATATATTCCAGGGCTGGTCATTATAACACCTGGTCCAGTGTAAACTCCGGACCCAGGTAAACCGCTAACTTCTGAAGCCTGGGTAATTATAAAAGGAGTTGCATCTATGCAACCATTTGGCAGATTATTAAACAGTATTTTGGGCGATGCATTTATGCTGAGAGATTTTGTTATATCACTGAAACATATTCCACCTGAATAAGCCCTTACTCTTACATTAACCAGCTTTACAAGTGGTGTTTGAAAATCGGCATATTTATGTTTATAGATTCGGTTAGCCACAGGTGTTTCATCAATCTGCGATATTGCAGGAGCATTACTATTATCCCAAAATATTTCAAGCCTGGTAATATTACCGGAACTAATGTTAGATTTATTTTGAATAGCAATTGAATCGTTTGCGCAATTTGCAGTTGCATTGAGAGAATCAAAATCTGCAATTGGATTACCGCCATTTATGGTGAGTGGCTCGAAAATTGTATCCCTGCAGCCATTATTGCTGATGGCTATTAGCCGCACAGTGTAATTCCCTACAAAAATATACTTATGCTTTGCATTTTGTACCGTAGAAGTATTAGGATTACCTGCAGTTGAATTTGCTGCATCACCAAAGTCCCATTCCCATGCCGTAACAGCTGAGGGTCCCGCTATTTTACTTGTGTCTGTAAATTGTGCAAACGGATCTAATAAACAGACTTCGGGAACAATAAAGCTAGCCTTAGGTCGTGAGTTTATTGTAATTGTTTTTGGCGGCGAAACGCTGACACAACCTTTATCTGTAGTTACCTGCAATGTTATAATATAATTACCTGCACTTGTGAAATTATGTGCAGGACTTTTTAAAGAAGAGGTATTAGCTACGCCACTCGAAGGGTCTCCGAAATTCCATGACCAGCTATTTATATTACCTGCATTTGGTACCGACATATCAGTAAAATTAATTACTCTTGTTTCGCAGGAAGGTACAGTAGTATTAAAAGCTGCAACAGGCAGTGGATTGATTTTAATAATTGCTATGCCCGTTTGTGCCTGGCTGCACATGGCAGTACTTGCATCTGTTACGCTGATCAGTTTATACGTAAGGCTACCTGAAGTATTTGTCGGAACTATTACTGTTATCGTGTTACCTCCAGTAGTTTTCACTATTTGATTTGAACCCCCATTAATATTATAAGTAAAGCTGTATGGCGAAGTGCCACCTGCTCCTGTAAAAGTAATAACGGGTAATGTAGCATTTGTGCATAATTCCGTACTGCCACTTATTGTTGCAGAGGGTAAAGGATTTACTGTAATTGTAGAAGAGCCGCTTTGTGGCTGGCTGCACAAAGTCGGACTTGCATCTTTTACACTCAATAAAGAATATTTAAATACCCCGGCGCCATTTGTTGCAACTGGAATACTTATTAAGTTTCCGCTAACGGTTGTAATTGTTTGATTAGGTCCGGCACCGGATCCCTTATCAATATTATATGTAAAAGTATAAGGAGCTGTACCTGCTGCTCCCGTGAAAATAATTTTTGGAGAGAGTGCATTTAAACACACTGACGTAGTGCCGCTAATTGTTGCAGTTGGCAGTGAATTTATTTTAACCGTTGCCGACCCAGATTGGGGTTGAATACATAAGGCAGAGCCAGTATTTTGTACACCAGTTAAAGTGTAAATATAGGTTGCAGCAATATTTGTTGGTATGGGTAAGGTTACAGAATTACCGGTAGCAGAAGCTATTGTTTGAACAGGTCCGGGACCAGATCCACTATTAATGGTATAGGTAAATGTATATGGCGCAGTACCCTTTGCTCCTGTAAAAGTGATGTTAGGCGACACATCATTTAAACATAATATTGTACTCCCGGAAATAGTTGCAGTTGGCAGAGCCGGAATTATTATTTGTTTCCTAACGGTATCACTTAAGCATCCCGGAGTGGTAATATTGCTGTAGGTAACCCAATAAGTGCCGGGTGCAGAAAATAAATGAACCGGATTTTTTACAGAAGAAGTATTAGATGCGCCACTTGCGGGGTCTCCAAAGTTCCAGGACCATTTATAGGTTGGTTTTACTGTAATAGTGTTATCTGTAAACTGTACCTGCTCTGCAACACAACCTGGAGTTGTATTAGTAAAACCTCCTACCGGGGGATCTGATACTGATAAATCAAAAGATAATTCCTGGATATTGCCACAACCGTCCGTGTTTTGAGAATAAGTAGTTATCGTAAATGGATACGTGTTTGCTGTACTGTAATTATATGTTCCGGGAGTTGAATACCAATATATAGGCTTTCCACTAACCGTAGTTGTAGAATCCGGCATAAAGGGCGGATAATAAACAATAATTCCAGCTGGATTTGGAGCACTACCAAAATCCCATTTTATGGAATCTGCTAAATATGGAAGTGAAATTTTAAATTTAAATGGTTCACCTACACAAACGGATGCGGTAGTTTCTATTCCGTATAAAGAAGAAACACCCGCTTTAATATAAAGGTCTCGTACATTAGTACCGGCAGAATAACCATAAGATTCAGCATTCCCGTATCCGTAAGCCAATGCGTTAAATCCTGAATCGGAAGATAGGCTATGACTTGTTTCCGTAACATTCGGTAAGTATAAATAAGAATAATTGGGTTCTGAAGGATGAGTAATCCATGAAGAAACCGGAACAGGTATATTATCAAATTTAAAAGACGTAAAAGCTGTTGTGCCTGCTCCCGTATTTTTCATTATTATATGAAGATGATGTTCATGAGCCCCTGATACGGTTAAATTAGAACTTATCAGTGTTACATTATTTATATTTTGTTCCACAGGGTTTAATTCAATCATGTCAGGATCATTCGGGCTTGAATTTCCCGAACAACCTTGTGTAGTAAAATATTGGGTAACTGATATTGGAAGATCTCCTTCAATTAGGTTTGGCCTATTATTAAAAAATTCATAATACCCATTGGTAAAAGAAGTTGAGGGGATTAAAACTCCGTTAACGAAAACATTCGCTAATGGAACACTTTTAAGGACTCTGTAAAAATTGTTGGGTTGGTTGTAGCTGGGAGCTGTAAGATATTTTTTTCCCCAGGATCCTACGGGATACAATTGTTGATATAGATTATCTGAACTTCCTGTACAACCGATTGAAACTTTTCCTGAACCTGAAAATACAGCTATCTTCTTACAACTGGCCGTGCCAGAAGATATAGATCTAATACTTGAACCTGATAAATCAACCCCGTTTCCGCCGGAGGTTGTACCTAAAACCTGATAAATTTCCCCTTTATTCAAACTTATTACATTTACACTGTTTGCTGCCCAGCCTCCCTTTGTTGCCACAGTAGGAATAATTTCTACGGTTGTATTGTCCTCCACTGCAACGATTGTAAGAAAAGAATTAGAATTCTGTTCATTGGATACCTGGGTAAAACTCATAGCAATATATTGTTTTCCCAATACGTTTAAGGGCAAAGCCAAAGTTGCTGCACTTGCCTGGCTACGTGTAATAAATGAATACACTACTATAGGTTTGGCGGCAGTGACATGAATGGCTCTATTGGTAAAAACTCCTTCGTCATTAATAAAATACGTATTAGGAATTATTATCGAAACTACCTGGTTCGGCAAAATATTTCCTGATTGTATAATTACCCCTCCATACACATCTACATTATAAGTGGTTGCCACATCAGAAGTAACATATAAAGTCATAACGACCGGAGGCCCGCCATTTACCATACCTACATGGTAACTATAAGCCAACCAAAACTCTTTTCCTTTATTACTAAAGTCTTGTGATAGTGAAACAAAACTGAAAAGAACACCAGCAAAAAGAAGTAAATATTTTCTCATCAGCTTGAACAATAGTTTAGCAATTACAAAAGGTTGAGTTTTACCAAGGTGGAAGGCTGCGTAATTTAATAAAGAAAAATGATATCCAATTTAAGATTATAAATTGGTGGAGATAATAAAATCATTGACCTGTACTGAAAAAGTAAAAGGCCGTATAGAAATACGGCCATTGTTAAGAACCTTTTGGTTCTGTAACCCCCAAAGAAAACTTCGTCTTCCGGCCTTTAAAAAGGCTGAAAATTATTTTGTCAATTTTATAGTTTCGCTTACACTTGTAAAATCCTCATCCTTCACGTATAAAACCCTGTAATATTTTAAGCCTGGCTTTATTTTCCCAAGCTGTTGTTTATATTTATAATTTCCTGTACTTGTAGAAGGGTCTTCACCAAATACTAATCCAATGGTAGAAAATTGCTTACCATCCCTACTGCCCTGCACTTGCCAATAATTATCTATGCCGCTATTACTACTGGCCCAATTAATTAAAAGATTTCTATTCTCAACTTTTACTTCCAGTCTTGTAATATCTGCAGGTTTGTTTAACTGGGCATTTGCATTAAAACAAATGATCAGCATTACCATTGTGTAAAAGAAATATTTCATATTCATTGCTTAAAAATGTTCACATAAATACCAGCATAAACCCCTGATATGGGCAATGAATATTGGATCTATTATGGTTAATTAGGTAATGGAGATAGAGTTGTGCAAACGGTGCATACAAAACCTACTTTAAACTAACATTATTAATCCCTAATGGATTATTTCCTATTGGCTGAAGCTGCAGTTTTTTTATAATCTTAGATGGAAATAAATGCACAGATATAGCATTTAAGAAACTGTAAGCGGGTTGGAGATAAAAGTAAATTTTATTCATTTGGTTGTGGTTTAGAGTTTTATTTGGCTGGCAGTTTACCTTCGATAACTGTTCGTGGGAGATTGGAGATATTTAGAAAATGATAATAACAAGAGGTAACTGCATTTGTCATTTCTGATGCAAACATAATAACAGTTTTCAATAATCCAAAATAACACCACCGTAAATTCCACATGTTTTGCGTACAAATAGCATAAATTCTCGATTTTGTCAAAATAATTACTTAAAAAGTAAATTATATTTAAATCTGTACATCAAATTAGCCAATAATTTAGAAAATATTTATTTTATCGACTTGCATAAGTATAATATTAGTAAATATAATACTGCCAAAAATACAGTCTTCTTTCTAACGATCACATCCAACATTCTCAGTTAAAATTAGAATATTTTCTTTATTACCCCTTTTCAAACATCACAAAATCAATAATTAATAGGATACACATAATGTATAATTATTATTTATGAAATAATATGATATTTTTTTACAGATAAAGTATATAAATTAGTTAAAATCAAAAATTTATATTACTTATTTAATAAAATAAATTTAATATTTATTTATAATCGAAAATAGGGAGAAATAAATAATAAATCATTCTAGTTGTATTAGTATTTTATTGAATTAATAATTTTAAAGCTATTGTAAAGAGTTATTTAAAAAAAATTTATAATAGTAAATAATTTAGTCAATAAATATTTTTCCTTACGCAATATTTATATCCGATATCCCAAATTATTTAGTATAGACTTTTATTAAAAAGCCATCTTCTAGGGCATCTCAATTCCAAAAAATTTAGGTAAGATCACCCTACTCCTATTTTTTCGATAATTCGACCAATAAAATTTTTTATGCCATTTTGTCTAAATAACCTCAGTCTGTTCATAGCTCATATCAACATTCAATTTTTATTTAAAGTAGCAAAAACTAAAAATGGTAAAAATTTAAAAAATAAAAGCCGGAGAAATTGCTTTTAACCCGGGTTACAATAACAAAGTAGCAGAGAATAAAATCAAGTTCAATTTTTTACTTACGCTGATATTTTTTAAATAATCGGAAACTTAACCGTTAAAAACATCAACGGAATTGTTTTACAATTGCCGAATTGTTTTTGAGGACATCTCAGGCACATTTATCCTCCGATTTTTATATACACCTGGATTTATCGGTATAATTTTGTATTAAAAAAGCGCTTATGTTAACTTGTATACCTTGTGTTTTGGTTCAACTTCCCTTCCTTATATTACATGCTTAAAATGCATGAACTATGATTTTTATTAAACCTCTGGCTTTTATTTGTATACTATGCCTGGGAATGATCTCCTGCCGGGAACCTAAAGATCTGGAATTTAAAGAGTTTAAAAACCTCAGCCTGGAGAAACTAGGCTTTGCAGGAGCCGCTTTAAAAGTCGATTTAGTTTATTACAATCCTAATAATTTTGGATTAGAATTAAATAGAACCGATTTAGACCTTTTCGTGGATAGCACTTTTTTGGGGCATTCATCCCAGGAAATACAAGTTGCAATACCACGAAGAGATATCTTTACCATACCACTCAAGATTGATCTCGATATGAAAAATTTGCTTAAAAATGGCTTGGTGGGATTATTTAATAAGGATATCCTGGTAAGAGTCTTAGGAAAAGTAAAAGTGGGTAAGGCAGGCGTTTATAAAAGTTTTAATGTAGATTATACCACAATACAAAACTTTTCTTTTTTTAAATAGCCCTCAAACGGCGCTAATAATTGCCAAAAACCAGGCTATAAGATTGCTTTACCGAAATACCTGGATCTAGTTAGTTTTTAGCGGGAGGAATTATTTTTTCGTTAGGTTTCTTACAGCATTTGGGTAGCTTTTTATATGCATCTTCATCTGCCGAAACATCATCTGCATCGTAACCGGCATTAGCAATAGCAGTTTTTATAATTTCAATGTTAGTACGATCTGTAAGCCAGGTAACTAAGGTAGTTTTCTTTTTGTAATCTACTTTTACAGAAGCAATACCGTACTGATGCGCAAGAAATTTTTCGATGCGGTCCTTACATTGTTCACACTGAACCGTAGGCGTTTTAATTATTGCTTTTTCAATTACTTTCTGTTGTGCAGAAGAGGTTATCACGAACCCCAAAATGCCTAATATTGTCAATTGCAAATATTTCATGGTATTAATTTTATCTAAAGTTATTTTATCCGTTCCAGCTTGAAGGATTCTTGTGCCAGTTTAACAAGGATTTTAACTGTGTTTCAGAGATAAGCCGCTTTTCTATTGCCAGGTTGATAAGGACTTCATAATTACATAAAGAGAATAATGGAATACCGGCACTTTTAAATGCATTTACTGCTTCCGGAAAACCATAATTAAAAATAGAGACCATTCCTGCTATCTGTAGTCCTGCCTTTTTTAGTACATCACATACCTGTAGGCTACTTTTACCTGTGGAAACAAGATCTTCAATAACTAGTATTTTTTGTCCTTTTTCATATGCTCCTTCTATCTGGTTACCCATACCATGTGCCTTGGGTGCAGGTCTTACATACATATAGGGAAGTTTAAGTTGATCTGCAGCCAATGCTCCCCAAGCAATACCAGCTGTTGCAACGCCTGCAATACAGTCTGCTTCCGGAAATTTTTCAAAAATAATACTACACAACTCACTTTTAATAAAATCTCTTTCATAGGGATAAGATAATACCCTTCTGTTATCACAATAAATAGGGCTTTTCCAACCACTTGCCCAGGTGTAAGGAGTTTCTGTATTTAACTGTACAGCATTTATTTTCAAAAGTTTTTCTGCTACAGTAATTTCATTTGATGTCATCATAATATTGTTATCTGATGTATTGATATTTTTATTATGGCGCAAAGATAATGGCTTAATAAAATGTATCTGGTATCAAAAGTTTATTTTTACATGCCATAAAAACCTGTAACAATGCAAATAAAAATTTATTTTGATGAAAAGCCAGTTTATTTATGTAATAAACTTGATGACAAATTAAATGAATTATTGCATCATCCCGATACAGTTTTTATTGATGAATCGTCTACACCTGCTATCAATTCTTTATTACATGAAATTAAAAAAGTAAATTTTCATGCAGGCATTATTTTAAATAAAGACCTGGAAAAATTAAAAAAGGCATTCTTTAAACATTTTACAATAATAGAAGCGGCAGGAGGTATTGTACAAAATGAGGCTAAGGAGGTTTTATTTATTTTCCGTAGGGGAAAATGGGATTTGCCAAAAGGAAAGATGGAGAAAAGTGAAACCCCTGAATTATGTGCCCAGCGTGAAATTGAGGAAGAAACCGGTGTAAAAAATATATTACTTAAAAATAAAGTTAATGACACTTATCATACCTATTCCGAATATGGTAAACATTATTTAAAAATCAGCCATTGGTATTATTTTACCTGCAGCAGCAAGCAACAATTAAAGCCACAAGCAGAAGAAGATATTACGGAAATAAAATGGGTAAAAACAAAAGATATTAAAAGCCCTTTATCAAATACTTATAGAAATATTGCAGATATTCTAACTGTTTTTTTTGATACACCTTAGCTTATTTTTAAGGATAAGAATATATTTTTGCGGATAAACCAAATTTTTATCCCCTCTCCTTTACCAGGAATATTATAGCTTGAAAATAAAAGGATTTAAAAAGTTAAAAAGAAGCTGCCTTTTAGAAACCAGGGCAGCTTCAAAGAAAAAAGGTAATTAATTTTTAATTATTTGTTGATTACCAATAACAGTTCCGTTTACAATTACCTGAGCTACGTATAGCCCCATAGCCAGTTTATTCAAGCTGCCTATTTCAATATTACTTTCGCCTTTATTAACTGTAAATTGTTTTGATATCTTTTTTTGGCCTGAGGTACTGATAATGCGAATTTCTGCAATGCTTGATTGTGATGTACTCAAATGCACATGTATATCCTCCACGAATGGGTTAGGTGATACATTCATTTTTATTCCAATTTTAGGTTTTAACTCTACCGATATAACCTTACTGTAATTCCAGGTGCCATTTAAATTTATTTGTTTAAGGCGATAGTAAACAATTGTATTTTCTTCTAATTCTTTGCTGACATCGCTTAGCTTATATGAAATATTAGCCTCTGTAGAAGAAACAATATTCGTTACTGTTCCTATCATTTTGAAGTGGTTCATATCAAATGATCTTTCTACTTCAAATTTAGCATTATTCTGAACAGAATTGGTCACCCATTTAACGTCGACTATTTTATTATTAACAACTGCCTCAAATGATAAATACTTTACTGTCAATACTTTGAGAAATGGAATATTTACATTTTGAAAATAACCGCAACTGTATCTATCCTGTGGCGTAAAAATGCTATCTACTTTATTACCCACTCTTACTTCCCTAATTCTGTCTCTATTCTTAAACTTGAAATTAATATTAGTTTGGTAAGAACTTGTATCTATCCCCTCATAGTTCAAAATTGGCCCTGTAGCTTTGGTTAAACC
>JBDUCK010000311.1:0-4149 GCA_040003485.1 Ferruginibacter sp.
GGAAAATGTTACACCACCGGCTGCCGGAAAATGGATGATGTGGAACTGTGTGGAAACCGATCCTTTTGAGAAAGGCAAAGCATATTTTGTAGGTACAAAATATAAAGAAGATGACTTTGCGCCTTACATTTTTAAAACAATGGACTATGGAAAAACCTGGGCGAAAATAACAAGCGGCATTGCCGCCAATCATTTTGCAAGATGTATAAGGGCAGATAAAAAAAGGCCTGGCTTGCTATATTGTGGCACCGAATATAGAATGTATATCAGTTATGATGATGGCGCCAACTGGAAACCGTTTCAACTGAACTTGCCTATGGTCCCTATAACCGATCTGACAATAAAAAATAATGATTTGATAGTAGCCACCCAGGGACGGGCGTTTTGGGTGCTGGATGATTTAAGTGTAATACAACAAAAAGACAATGCCGTGCTGGATAAAGATCTTTTTGTGTACGCAGTAAATGATGCATACCGGTTTGATGGTTTTGAAAATGTGAATGCAAAAAATGCAGGGTTTAATCCAGCTAACGGAACAGTAATAAAATATTTCTTAAAAAATATTGCTGATTCTCCAAAAGTTTCCATTGATATTTTAGATAAAAATAAAAAGCTTATTAGATCTTTTTCTACTACGGCTAAAGAAAAAGAAGATAAGATAGACGTGAGCAAAGGAATGAATCGCTTTGTATGGAATATGAATTACGCACCTGCAGAAAAAATTGAGGGCCTTATATTATGGCATGGTACGGTACCAGGACCAAAAGCATCGCCAGGCAAGTATTTCTATAAGATAAAGGCTGAAAAAGATTCTACTGAAGGCAGCTTTACAATTAAAGAAAATCCTGTATACAAATTATCACCGCAGGATTATGAAGACCAGTTTAATTTTTTAATTACCATTCGTGATAAATTTTCTGAAACCCAGAAAGCAATAAAGAATATAACAGCTATCAGGAAACAGATAAATGATTTTGTAGATCTGCAGGGAAAAAATATTCCAAAAGAAATAAAGCAGCAGGCAGATACGATCAACAAACAAATGACGTCGATTGAAGAAGCCCTGCACCAAACCAAAGCCAAAAGCGGCCAGGATGTTTTGAATTATCCTATCCGTTTAGATGATAAAATTTCCGGCTTATACGATTTTGCCGCCAGTGGAAACAGTGCACCGGCAAAGCAGGTAAAAGAAGCCTATGAAGATTTATCGATGCAGGCAGATATGCAATTGAATAAACTAAAGAAAATAATGGAAGATGATCTGCCTAAGTTTAACCAGGCAATAAAAGAAAAATCTTTGCCAGTGATAGGCATTAAAAAAGAAGATTAATTTATTATTTGCAGCATGAAAATAGTACAGGGCATCAATTATTTTTTTGGAAGTTTTTTAAAGGAGCGGAAGATTCATCTTAATTCCTCGTTGAACTTTTTAGAGCGCCGGAGAACTATTGACAAAAATTATCTTGATTATATACGGCTTGCAACTTTGGAGTTGGCAGCAGAAGAAATAAATAGTAAAGGGCTACAAGGCGCTGTAGCGGAGCTGGGCGTTTACAAAGGCAAATTTGCCCGGTATCTTAATGAATATTTCCCCGGGCGGAAATTATTTTTATTTGACACGTTTGAAGGCTTTGATATAAAGGATGTGAAAAGCGAGCAGCAGCAGGGCTTTTCAGATGGGAAGCAAGATTTTTCGAACACTTCTATTGATGGCGTTTTAAAGCTGATGAAAACACCCGGCAACTGCATTATTAAAAAAGGATATTTTCCTGCAACGGCAGAAGGCATTACTGAAGCCTTTGTATTTGTAAGTTTAGATACAGACCTGTATGATCCTATTTATAATGGTTTAAAATTCTTTTATCCCCGGCTGGTAAAAGGCGGATATATTTTCATTCATGATTACAACAATGATGGCTACATAGGCGCTAAGAAAGCCGTGCAGGATTTTGCAAAAGAAAACAATGTCAGTTACGTGCCGATTGCTGATAGTTGTGGCACTGCTATCATTGTAAAATAATAATGTTGTAAAAAATACAGACTGCATTTTTTTGCTCAATAGAGAACTGCAAGTACAAGAGTGCGACGCCACAAAATTTATATAGTGATGTGCTGCCCGGGCAAAAAAGTATTCAATTGATGAAGAGCCTGAATATTTTATTGATCTTCTTTTAAAATATCGGGCCGTCTTTCCTGTGTTCTTTGCAGTGCCTGTTCGTGCCGCCAATCATCAATCAATTTATGGTTTCCGCTTTTCAGCACGTCAGGAATCTTCCAGCCACGAAAAGTTTCGGGCCTGGTGTAAACGGGTGGGGCAAGTAAATTATCCTGGAAGGAATCGTTAAGCGCAGAACTTTCATCATTCAAAACACCGGGAAGCAAACGGCCAATAGCGTCTGTAATTACGGCTGCTGCCAGTTCTCCGCCGCTCAACACATAATCGCCGATAGAAATTTCTTTGGTTATAAAATGATCCCTCACTCTTTGATCAATACCTTTATAATGGCCGCATATTAATAATAAATTGTTTTTAAGAGATAGCTGGTTGGCCATCGGCTGATTAAAAGTTTCGCCGTCGGGTGTTAAAAAAATAATTTCATCATAGGTATTTTTTTGTTGCAGGCTTTCAATTGCATTCACTAGAGGTTCTATCATCATTACCATTCCTGCGCCGCCACCAAATTGATAATCATCAACCTGTGCCCTGGCGTATGTTGTATATTTCCGGAGGTTTATAACATTTACCGTAAGCAACCCTTTATCATTCGCCCGCTTCATAATTGAATGCGCAAACGGGGAAGCTAAAAGATCCGGAACAACAGAGATAATATCTATTTGCATAAAATTTATTTGCGGCAAGGAAAATTAATAACCTGCCTTAACGCCACCAATATTTTCTATGGGATGCCAGGTAGTTTTTATTTCCTGCGTATCCATAATAAAATAAGGAGATTGCCCATCAGTAGTATCCCAGTTTTTAGTATCGTAGAAAGTTACCCGCTTTATATTAATGGACGCTTTTTCTTTTATTAATTTTTTAGTTGCTGCATCGGTTTCGCAAAATACTACAGCGTTCACATCCATATGATCAGAAAAGTATGGAATTAATTCTGCAATTTTTCCTGTAAGGATATTGACCACACCACCCGGAACATCAGATGAATTAAGCACTTCAGCAAAGGTGACGGCACATAGTGGCTTTTGAAAAGAAGCTAAAACGATGCAGGTATTGCCGCCTGCAATTACGGGCGCAATAACAGATACCAGCCCGAGTAAAGAATTTTGTTGTGGCGCAATTACCGAGACAACGCCTGTTGGTTCCGGTACAGAAAAATTAAAATGTGAAGAAGCAACAGGGTTTACTGTACTGAAAATCTGCTGAAATTTATCACACCAGCCTGCATAATAAATCAGGCGGTCAATAGAAAGTTCTACTTCCTGTTCTGCTTTTTCTTTTGTTGCATCCTGCTTCATCAACTCATTAACGAATTGTGATTTTCTGCCTTCCAGCATTTCGGCAATTCGATATAATATTTGCCCACGGTTAAAAGCAGCTCTTGAGCCCCAGTCGCCAAACGCTGTCCTGGCAGCCACTACAGCTTCCCGGAAATCTTTTCGGGAAGAAAGGCAAACATTGGCCAGCGTTTCATTTTTTGCATTAGTTGCCAAATAATACCTGCCCGATTCTGTCCGTGGAAATTTTCCACCGATGTAAATTTTATACGTTTTTAAAACGGGTAATCGCTTTGCCGCAGTGCCATTGCTTTGATCAGGAGCAATTTTAGCGATTGATTTTTTTATGATTGTTTTAGTAGCCATGATGTTTGTTTTTTGCCACGAATACACGAATGAATAATTAATTAAACAAGGTTCAGATACGGCGCCAGCCCATGCAATCCGCCTTCTCTTCCATAACCGCTTTCTTTATATCCTCCAAAAGGAGAAGTAGGATCAAACTGGTTAAATGTGTTTGCCCACACTACGCCTGCTCTTAATTTTGTAGTAAGATTAAATATCTTGGAACCCTTATCTGTCCACACTCCTGCAGACAGTCCATACGGGGTGTTGTTTGCTTTTTCAATCACTTCATCATCAGTTCTGAATGTTTGAATAGTCAGTACTGGGCCAAAAATTTCTTCCTGGGCTATC
>JBDUCK010000312.1:0-4144 GCA_040003485.1 Ferruginibacter sp.
GCCGCTGAAAATGATGCAACATCAAACGAAATAGTAACAGTAGAAAATACCAGCGACGAAGAACCCGGCGCAAATGAATAATTTTTTAATCTCCTTATAGCCATTCATTCTTGCTATCTCCTCCCTACTGCTTATTTTCGCAGTATGGCAGAATTATCAACAGAACAATTAATAAATATAGCAGAGCAGTATGGCACGCCGGTATACATATATCATGCAGAAAAAATTGAAGCGCAATACAAAAAACTTACAACGGCTTTTGCCGGTGCCGATGTTGTTTTCTTTTATGCCTCTAAAGCGCTTACCAATATAAATATTTTAAAAGAAATTCTTTCAGCAGGTGCAAATGTAGATTGCAGCAGCATCAACGAAGCAAAGCTTGCGTTACTGGCGGGTTTTAGCCCGGAAAAGATCTTATACACTTCTAACGGAATAGATTTTTCAGAAATAGAAGAGGCGGTTCAGCTTGGCATTCACCTAAACATTGATAGCCTGAGTAACCTGGAAAAGTTTGGAGAAAAGTTCGGCCATACCTACCCGGTAGGCATACGCCTGCGGCCGAATATTATGGCAGGAGGTAATTTAAAAATTTCTACCGGGCACGATAAAAGTAAATTCGGCATACCAGTAGAGCAGGTAGATAAAATAAAAGAAATCGAAGAAAAATATAAACTTTCCATCCAGGGCCTGCACATTCACACCGGAAGTGATATTAAAGATGTAGACACTTTTGTAAAAGGTATAGAAGTACTGTTTGACATTATTCCGCAATTCAACGAACTTAAATTTATTGATCTTGGTGGCGGTTTTAAGGTACCGTACAAACCGGGAGATACTGAAACGGATATTAATCTACTGGCACAAAAAGTAAAAGCAGCGTTTGAAAATCATCCCCATCCAACGCATTTGCAGATCTGGTTTGAGCCCGGTAAATTTTTAGTGAGCGAATCAGGGGTTTTTATTACAAAAGTAAATGTGATCAAGGAGACAATAGCAGCAACATTCGTAGCTGTTAACAGCAGTTTCAATCATCTTATCCGGCCAATGTTTTATGATGCCTGGCATACCATAAAAAATATTTCTAATCCCGATGGTAAAGAGAAACAATATGCCGTTGTAGGAAATATTTGTGAGACAGATACTTTCGCCTGGGACCGGGCTATTACCGAAATAAAAGAAGGTGACCTGCTTGTTTTTTACAATGCCGGTGCTTATGGTTTTGAGATGAGTTCTAATTTTAATTCCCGGCTAAAGCCGGCAGAAGTGATGGTGAAAAATAACACGGCAAGGCTTATCCGCAAAAGAGATGTTTTTGATGACCTCCTGAGAAACCAGGTTATTGATTAATAAAAAAAATATTTCTATTGTATTTATTCGTTTTAAAAATGATTCATTATTTATTTTTCTTTTAACACATGGCCGGTTAATTGGATTTGTATTTTTAAAAAATTATCTACACATTTACATTCATAAACCTAACACAGCAACATCGTCCTGGTTTTGCTGAACAAAAAAACTACAACTTTAAATTTATGGACCACGATTGTGCTCCCCGTCCTGAAAAGTTCAGTGCAACTTTTTTGCGGACAATCCTTTGCCTTACCCTTCTTTTTTTCTTCTTTTCCTCATGCAATAAAAAAGACCAATGGATTGATGTAGATCCTGCATTCAGCAAGTACATTGATGCTTACACCACCGGCATCATTTCTAAAACATCTGCCATACGCATTCAACTGGCAAATGAAGCAAACACTATGCATGCATTGGGAGAAGAAGTAAAAGATGCCCTCTTTGATTTTTCTCCGTCGGTAAAAGGAAAAGCATTCTGGCTGGATGCACGTACCATCGAATTTAAACCTGACAGCTGGTTACAGCCTGATAAATTGTACACAGTAAAATTCAGCTTAGGTAAAGTGACTAAAGTGCCGGAAAAATATACTGATTTTAAATTCAACATGCAAACCGTGAAACCATCATTTAAAATAACTGATAATGGTTTGCGGAGTAACGGCATAAAAAACAAAATGAGTTTAAGTGGCCAGATTGAAACTGCAGATATTGAAAAAGGTGCAGCATCAGAAAAATTATTGTCTGCTACGCAAAATAATAAGCCACTTAAAATAAGCTGGCAGCACAATGATGTAACGAAAACACATGGTTATACAATTGATAATATAGAAAGAATAAACGGGGTAAGCAATCTTTATCTTAAATGGGATGGAAAGCCAATGGGCATGGAAGTAACAGGAGAAAAAGCTGTCGCCGTGCCGGCCCTGGGCGATTTTAAAGTGTTGAATGTTGTGGCAGTTTTTGATGCACAGCAATATGCCTCGGTTCAGTTTAGTGACCCCATTGCTATAGGCCAGGACCTTACCGGCCTGATCAATATCAGCGGGCAATCTGAGGTTTCATATACAATTAATGGAAGTGAAGTAAAAGTTTTTGGCAATGGAAAATTAGATGGCAATTATACCGTAAATATTAATTCAGGAATTAAAAATACCTGGGGAGATATTTTAGATAAAGGCTTTACTGCAAACATCAATTTTGAGAATCGGATGCCTTCAGTAAAAATTCATGGCAAAGGAAACATTCTTCCAAACAGCGGCAGGCTGGTGTTGCCATTTGAAGCAATAAACCTGAATGCAGTTGATATCAGTATTATAAAAATCTACGAAAACAATGTGCCGCAGTTTTTACAACAAAATGATTTAGGTGGAAACGATGAGTTAAGAAGAGTAGCAAAACCAGTTGTTCAAAAAACGATCAGGCTTGATGATGATAAAACACTTGACCTGCATAAGCGGCAACATTTTTCTTTAGATATTGATAAGTTCTTAAAAACGGAGCAGGGCGCTATATACCGCATTACCATTGGCTTCCGGCCGCAATACTCTTTATACGAGGCGGCTGATACAAGCACAAAATCTTCTGACAAAGAAGGCGAAGCTGCTGATGAAGGTTACAGTGAAAATAATAAAAATGGCGTGGATGAAGATGATGCTTTTTGGGACAGGTATGATGAGTATTATCCTTATGGCTATAACTGGGAGAGGCGTGATGATCCTAACAGTAAATCTTATTACAACAAGGACCGTTGGGCTACCCGGAATATTTTAGCCAGCAATATTGGCCTTACCGCAAAGCGGGGAAATGACAACAGCATAAGTGTTGCCGTCAGTAATATTCTTACTACCGAACCCATGAGTGGTGTAGAGCTGGAAATTATGGATTACCAGCAAAACATTATCAGTAAAACAAAAAGTGATGGCGATGGATTTGCAACCATTGAGCTGAAACGTAAGCCCTATTTATTAATTGCAAAAAAAGATAATGAAAGAGGTTATTTAAAATTAGAAGATGGTAATTCCCTTGCCCTTAGCCGGTTTGACGTAAGCGGTGAAGAAGTAAAGAATGGTATAAAAGGTTTCATCTTTGGAGAACGTGGTGTGTGGCGGCCCGGCGATACGATGTATTTAAATTTTATTGTAGAAGACAAAGAAAATAAATTACCAAAAGAGTTGCCGGTAGAATTTAGCCTGTACACCCCTACCGGCCAATTATATAAACATGCCGTACAGACTAATGCTGAGGATGGCTTCTATCTTTTCAAAACAAATACAGATGCTTCCTCGCCTACCGGCAACTGGCTGGCAAAAGTAAAAGTTGGGGGCGCCAGTTTTGAAAAAGGAATTAAGGTAGAAACCGTAATGCCGAACAGGCTGAAAATAAATCTTGATTTTGGTAAAGATGCATTGCTGGGTCAGGGCAGTGCAGGCACCGGAACTATTAATGCCAAATGGTTGTTTGGTACGCCAGGTAAAAATCTAAAGGCAAAAATCGATGCCTCGCTCTATGCAAAAACCACCTCGTTCCCAAAATTTGCCGGCTATGATTTTGATAATCCAACAGCAAAATATGCTACGCAACAAAAAACTATTTATGAAGGCAGCCTGGACAGTGCCGGGAACGCCTCAATAAAACCGGCTTTTGAAATTGATGAAACAGCCCCCGGCATGCTTACGGCAAACCTGGTGGTAAAAGTCTTTGAACCCGGCGGCGCTTTCAGTATTGATAATACGAGCATTCCTTACAGCCCGTATACAAGTTATGTCGGTATAAAATTGCCGGAAGGTGAGAAACC
>JBDUCK010000313.1:0-4138 GCA_040003485.1 Ferruginibacter sp.
AGTATCATTCTAAAATTAAAATAATTCTTTAGCGATGAATTTTCTTCAGAAATACCATTACCGGATTTTCGTAACCATTCTAATCAAGCATTGCCTGTTAATTTCTACATTCATATTTTCATTATTGTTCTCAACAGAAAGGGTAAGATTGTGCGTCCCTTAATACGTAATTCTTTTATAACTAAAATATCTATGTTATAGTTTATGCTAAGATATTATTGAATGCCAGGTATTAAGATATTTACTTTTTAAAAGTCAAAAAAATTATTTCTGCATTAAAGTATCCTACTTGCGATCTCTTCGGTAATAATTACAATAAATTTTATTATTTTTTTTTATAATAGGATTTCGTAAAATTTATAATAGGAAAGCTTTTCCTATAGTTTTACCCAAAAAAATATAAAATGGAATTATGCATCAAAAGCATAATTTTAATTGTCTTTAATATGCTAACAATCAGGTCTTCTCATTTCAAATATTCTCTTTAAACACAGTTATGTATGATTGCTAAAATCACCATTCATTCTTCAAAATTTTTATCAGCCTGCCTCTTGCTTTTTGTAGTTCTAATTATTTCTTTTCTGTCTTCACAAGCTATTGCCCAAGCGATTACTATTGCCGGCAAGGTAACTGGCTCAAACGGCGCACACCTTGCAAGCGTTACGGTCCAGGAGCAGGGTACAAGTACCGGAACGGCAACTGATTCTTCAGGAAATTTTTCTTTAACGGTTAGTAGTCCAAATGCTAAACTTGAAATTTCCTCCTTAGGTTATGCTGCACAAATTATTTCCTTAAATAGCCGTACTAATATTTCTGTGGTATTATTGGGAAGCGCCAAAGAACTGGAGCAGGTAGTTGTGATAGGTTATGGCACACAACGTAAAAAAGATTTAACCGGGTCTTCGGCAAGTATTAAAGGTTCTGAAATTGCCAATGTGCCTGTATTAACAGCCACACAAGCCATCCAGGGAAAGGTAGCAGGTGTACAAATAGTTAGCAGTGGCGCACCAGGCAGCACTCCAAATGTAAGAATAAGAGGGGTAGGCTCTATACTTGGTGGTGCCGATCCGCTATATGTTGTAGATGGAATTATCACGAATGATATAAGGAACATCAACAGCGTTGATATTCTTTCTGTTGATATTTTAAAAGACGCTTCCTCAACCGCAATCTACGGTGCAAGAGCGGCTAATGGGGTTGTTTTAATAACTACAAAAGCAGGAGTTAAAGGAAAGTTTACTGTTAATTATAATGGATATGGAGGTGTAAAAATGTTGGTGCATACTGTTAAACTGGCTGGGCCAAATTTATTTACCGTGTATGCAAATGACGCTGCAGGGGCGCCTAATATTACAAGCGCCGATATTACAGGAAGCGCCGATTGGTATAGTGAAGTAACAAGGCCTGCGATTATTCAAAATCACAACATATCTGTTAGTGGCGGAAAAAATAAATATAAGTTTTTCTTTTCCGGCGGTTATCTTAAAGAACAGGGTGTTTTGGAAGGAAACGATTACAGCAGAATTACTTTGCGTTACAATCATGAACTCAGTGTAACGTCTAAATTAAAGTTTGGAAATAACCTTTCTTTTTCTCATTATATTTCTAACAATAAACCTTATGGGGTTTTTACACAGGCTTACATTGCGGCGCCAATTTACAATGCAAAAAATGCTGACGGCACTTATGGATTTACTGAAAAAAGTAATGTAGGAAATCCTCTTGCCACATTAGATTTTACTAATGATAAAAGTTATGGAAACCGTGCTGAAGGAAGCTTGTGGGGCGAATATAAAATAACCAGGGATTTATCGTTCCGCTCATCCTTTGGTATTGATGCTGAACAAAACAACGGGCAAATATTTACACCGGTATACGCAGTAAGCTCTACCCAAAAAAATGAAGTAGCACATCTTAACTACAATGCCGATAGTATTTACCAATGGACATGGGATAATTATTTTACTTACACTAAAAATTTCGGGACCGATCATCATTTGGTATTGACAGCCGGGCATACTTCTGAAAGAAGAAATGGCTGGGCACAAAATTCTTCAAAAAACAATATTGCCAATGATAAATCACAATGGAAATTAAATTTTTCTGATACAGCCGGCGGGCAACAAAATTTGCGGTCACCCATAGGAAATTATTTTAAAAGGGAATCTTATTTCTTTCGGGCTAATTATAATTTCCTGGATAAATATTTAGTGAATGCCACTTTCCGCAGAGATGCTAACAGCAATTTTTCTTCTAAACATCGTTGGGGAAATTTTCCAGCTCTTGGCGTTGGATGGATTGTTACCAAAGAAAATTTTATGAGCCATCAAAAAATATTTGATAATCTGAAACTAAGAGCCAGCTATGGTGTGGTAGGTAATGATGCAATTTCGCCCGGGCAATTTTTTCTTCAGCCAACCCAATACTTATATGCTTATTTTGGAAGCAACAGGATTAACGGTGCAATCCCTGTAGGAATTATTGATCCTGATTTAAAATGGGAAGAAAATAAAGAGCTTGATATAGGCGTTGAATTTTCTTTGTTAGATAGCAGGCTTACCGGTGAAATTGATTACTACAGTAAAAATTCTACCAACGCTTTATTTACTATTCCATTAACGGATATTGGTTTTGGGAGCCAGTTTTTAACCAATGCTGCCAACATCTTAAACCGGGGAGTCGAAATATCACTTGGCTGGAAAGGGCAAATTAACGACCATACAAAATACACTTTGAATGGGAATGTAACTTTTAATAAAAACGTTGTTCAAAATATCGGGCTTGGAAAAGCGCTCTATTATGGAAGTTTAAATAATGGATACCAGGCTACAGCCACTGTTGTGGGACAACCTATCGGTTCATTCTGGGTTTATAAAACAGATGGCATTTTTCAGACGGCCAACGATACTGCTAACTATCCGCATATCACTAATGCACAACCCGGTGATTTTAGAATTGTTGATGTAAATAAAGATGGTATTATTGACAACAATGACAGGGTGTATGCAGGTTCTTACCAGCCTAAATTTTATGGGGGATTTAACGGATCATTAAACTGGAATAAGTTTGACTTTAGTTTTGATATATATGGTAATGCAGGCAATAAAGTTTACAATGCTAAAAAAGGAGTAAGAACAGGTGGAAATTATAATGTGGAATATGATGTTGCTATTAAGAGGTGGCAGCCCGGCAGCAATGAAAACAAATACCCCCGTGCCTTTAACGGGGTAATTCCACCCTTGGATTATTTTGTAGAATCAGGCTCTTTTGTAAGAGTAAACAATCTTACATTGGGTTATACTTTTTTGCCAAAAACAAATTTCATTCATGCGGGAAGTATCAGGATTTATGCAAGTGCACAAAATCCTTTTCTTTTTACTAATTATACAGGTTTCACTCCGGAGTTACCAGGTAATCAGAATGAAGCTGGTATCGAATTAAATATTTACCCGGTTTCAGCCACTTATTTAATCGGCCTTAATATTCAATTTAAATAATATTTCTCTATGAAAAATTTACATAAAATATTTTTTCTTTTTTTGGTATCCGCCGGTTTTTTATCGTGCGGTAAAAAGTTTTTAGAAGAAAAGCCACGTACAGTCACTTTGCAGGATCTCTTGAATAGCCCGGATGGAGCAGACCGAATGATTGCGGCCGTTTATAATAAATTATACGATTTTGGCTTACACTCTTTTTCATGGATTGGCATTACCAGTATTGCCTCGGATGATGCAGATAAAGGCAGTGATCCTGGTGACACAGGGGTTGATAAAGATCAGTTAGATAACTGGACATTCACTCCTTCGGCACTTTCTTTTTCAGAAATCTGGCTCAATAATTTCCAGGGGATAGGCAGAGCTACTTATGCATTGAAATTTTTACCAGATATGAATGTACCCGATAAAGACCGTTACATTGGTGAGGCTAAAATGTTACGTGCCTATTTTTATTGGAATCTTCTCCGCACATTTGGCGGTGTACCTATTATTACTAAAGTTTTAGAGTCTGAAACTGAAATTGAAAGCGCCACCAATCGCGCTTCTGCGGCAGAAGTTTATGCCTATATCGAAAGCGATTTAACTGATGCGATTGCAAAACTGCCATTAGTGGTTCCTCCTGCAGAAAATGGAAGGGTATC
>JBDUCK010000314.1:0-4137 GCA_040003485.1 Ferruginibacter sp.
CGCATTTTATAAGCATTAATATATGGAATTTATATTTTGTATTTTCGCAGCTCAAAATTATTTTCTACCATTAATACCTTCATTCTGTGATGCATAATTTTAATGCCGGTCCATCCATTTTACCAAAAGAAGTATTTGAGCAGGCGGCTGCCGCTGTATTAAATTTCAATAATAGCGGCTTGTCGCTTTTAGAGATTGGCCACCGCACACCTGCATTTACAGCCGTAATGGAAGAGGCAAGGGCGTTGGTAAAAGAGCTGATGAACCTGGATGATAATCACAAAGTACTTTTGCTGCATGGGGGCGCTACCACACAATTTATGCAGGTGCCTATGAATTTGCTGGATGCTAAAGAAAGTGCTGCTTATACTGATACCGATGTGTGGGGTGCAAAGGCACTTAAGGAAGCAAAGCTTTTTGGAAAAGTAGATGTGGTATGTTCTTCAAAAGATAAAAATTATTGTTTTATTCCTAAAGATTTTGCTGTACCCAACGATGCAAAATACCTGCACATTACCACCAATAATACCATCGTAGGTACGCAATGGCAAAATATTCCGCATACAAGCAATTCTCTCGTGGCAGATATGAGCAGCGATATCCTAAGCCGGGTTTTAGATTTTAATAAGTTTGATCTCATATATGCAGGTGCACAAAAAAACATGGGTGCTGCCGGTGTAAACCTGGTAATAGTAAATGAAAATATCCTGGGTAAAATAAAGCGTGCTATACCTACTATAATGGATTACCGCAATCACATTGCTGAAGAAAGTATGCTGAACACCCCACCGGTATTTGCTGTGTATGTATGCCTGCTTACCCTACGCTGGGTAAAGGCACAGGGTGGTGTGGCAGCACTTGAAAAATTAAATGAAGCAAAAGCCGCTTTACTGTATAAAGAGATAGACGAAAATGATTTGTTTGTCGGCACGGCTGCCATAGAAGACCGCAGTAAAATGAATGTATGTTTTGTAATGAAAGAGCCATCCATGGAAGCGGCATTTTTAAAATATACCGAAACCCTCGGTATAGCTGCCATTAAAGGCCACCGGAGTGTTGGCGGTTTCCGTGCATCTTTATACAATGCCCTGCCCATAAGCAGTGTACAGGTTTTGGTAAAAGCGATGCAGGATTTTACTGCCGGCCTCCTTTAATAAATATAAACTGATTATAAAAATCTAACGTTGCTGCTGATGCTTTAAGTTTGCCCATCAATATTTAATATTACTTTTTTTACATGATAACAATTATACCTTTTGAAGCGCTGCGGCCTCAAGCTCAACATGCCAAAACAGTTGCCTCCCGGCCCTATGATGTACTGAGCAGCAAAGAAGCAAAAATAGCAGCGCAGGGGAATCCCAATTCGTTTCTGCATATTACAAAAAGTGAAATAGACCTGCCGGAAAATACAGATATTCATTCGCAGGAAGTGTATGATAAAGCAAAAGAAAATCTCACGGCCTTTATCAGCCGCAATATCCTTTTCCGTGAAAATAAACCCTGCTATTATATTTACCGCCTTACTATGAATGGCCAAAGCCAGGCTGGGCTGGTATGTGCAAGCTCCATAGACGATTATGAAAATGACCTGATAAAAAAACATGAGTTGACGAGGCCGGAAAAAGAACAGGACCGCATCAATCATATTAAAACTACGGGTGCACAAACGGGAAATGTTTTCCTGGCTTATAAGGCGGTGCCTGCAATAGATGCGGTGATAAATAAATGGGTAGCCGAAAAAAACAGTCAATACGATTTTATTGCTGATGATGGCGTGCAGCACAGTATCTGGATTGTAAATGATAGTGATAGCATTGAAACGATTACCAGGCTTTTTAAAGAATTAGTACCGTGCACTTACATTGCCGATGGACATCACCGGGCGGCTTCCGCGGCTAAAGTAAGAGCGGTGCTGGGCGATAATGCTACCACAAATGCGGATTATTTTCTTACCACATTATTTCCCTCGGACCAGCTACATATTATGGATTACAACCGGGTTATTAAAGATTTAAATGGGTTGGAAACAGGTGATCTTTTAGAAAGAATAAAAACAACTTTCAACATAGAAAAAAAAGAAAGCGCTTACAAGCCTGAAGCATTACACCAGTTTGGATTATACCTGGGTAACCAATGGTACAAACTCACAGCAAAGCCCGGAACTTATAAAAAAGATGCTATCGGGATTTTAGATATCAGCATTTTACAGGAAAATATACTCGACCCCATCCTGGGTATTAAAGACCAGCGCACCGATACCCGGATAGATTTTGTTGGCGGCATCCGTGGGCTGGAGGATCTGGAGAACAGGGTAAACAGTGGTGAAATGGCCCTGGCCGTAAGCCTTTACCCGGTGAGCATTCAGCAGTTATTTGATGTGGCCGATAGTGGCAATGTGATGCCGCCGAAAAGTACCTGGTTCGAACCAAAATTACGGGATGGGTTACTTACACACCTGATAAATTAAATCAGCCTTATTGTATTTAAATTTCTGCAGAGGTTATCATGGCCGCAAATAATCCTGAATCAGTTTATTCATTTTTAGTATGAACAAAATAAATATTGAATGCTATCAAAATGCTTACAAAGATGAAGTAGCCGCTTTGATATTAAGCATCCAGCAAGATGAATTTGACATACCGGTAACTTTAGATATGCAGCCCGACCTGGAAGAAATTTCATCATTTTATCAAATTAATAATGGAAATTTCTGGGTGGCCCGGAGTAACAATAAAATCATTGGCACAATTGCTTTGTTAGACCTCGGTAATAATAAAGCTGCCTTACGAAAAATGTTTGTTGCAAAAGAATACAGGGGAAAAGAATTTGGTGCAGGGCAATTGCTGCTGGATAATTTAACTGCCTGGGCCACGCAAAATTCTTTTAGTGAAATATTTTTAGGTACTACTCAAAAATTTGTGGCAGCGCATCGTTTTTATGAAAAAAATAATTTTATAGAAATCTCTAAAAAAGATTTGCCGCCAGTATTCCCTGTAATGGATGTTGATGTAAAGTTTTATAAATTTTCTATATAAAGCTAAGCCGCTAAAGAAATGATATTACTATCGGCCCGGGAGGCAGCCCACTATTAATATTTCATCATTAACTTTGCGGAATGGATAATTTGATAGCACAGGTAGAAGACTATAAAAAGGAAATGACCGCAGCCACTGCTGTAACTAAAGATGAACTGGAAACTTTCCGCATAAAATACCTGGGCACAAAAGGACTGGTAAAAACCATCATGGGCGAAATGAAAAATGTAGCCCCCGATAAAAAAAGAGAAGCAGGCCAGTTGCTGAATGAATTTAAATTATTTGCAGAAGAAAAGTTCGAAATGCTTAAGGCTTCAGCTGTCAATGGCCAGCCAACAGCCAGCAACTTAACCGACCTAAGCCTTCCCGGCCAGCCGTTGCCGTTAGGTGCCCGCCATCCCATCAGCATCATCCAAAATAAAATAATTGCTATTTTTAACCGGCTGGGTTTTACTGTAGCGGAAGGCCCGGAAATAGAAGATGACTGGCATAATTTTTCTGCCCTCAATCTCCCGGAAAATCATCCTGCCCGTGATATGCAGGATACTTTTTACATCAACGAAAATCCTGCCTGGCTGTTGCGTACGCATACCAGTAGTGTACAGATACGGGAAATGGAAAAGGGCAAACTACCTTTGCGTATAATTTGCCCCGGCAGAGTGTATCGCAACGAAACCATAAGTGCAAGAGCCCATTGTTTTTTTAACCAGGTAGAAGGATTGTACATCGCAGAAAACGTTTCTTTTGCAGACCTGAAACAAACACTTTACTTTTTTGTGCAGGAGATGTTTGGCGCTGATGTCAAGGTGCGTTTTCGTCCTTCTTATTTTCCTTTTACGGAGCCAAGTGCAGAGATGGATATCAGTTGCCTGATATGCGGCGGCATAGGTTGTAGTGTGTGTAAAAAAACCGGCTGGGTAGAGATTTTGGGATGTGGCATGGTGCACCCAAAGGTGCTGGAGAATTGCAATATCGATAGTAGTAAATATACCGGCTTTGCTTTTGGCATGGGGGTAGAAAGAATTACCATGCTCAGCTACCAGATAAAAGATCTGCGCCTCTTCAGCGAAAATGATATCCGTTTTTTAAAGCAGTTCACAGC
>JBDUCK010000315.1:0-4113 GCA_040003485.1 Ferruginibacter sp.
CAGTGCGAAGATGATTTTAAAAGAGTGGAAATGAATTATATTGAAAAGCTGGGCCGCCTGGCAGAAGTAAAAGGGGAATCATCCTTGTATGCTGACCTACTCATCAGGATGATAATAGACTCTGCGGATGCAGTGGCAGATTATAAAAAAAGTCCACCGTATTTTAAAAAATTACTGGATGCATTTGCCGATGGTATTAATTATTACCTGTATAAAAACCCAACTGTAAAGCCTGCCCTTCTGCATCGCTTTAAACCCTGGTACCCTTTGTTATGGACCGATGGCAGCATTGGCGCCATCAGCACAGGCGGCGTTACTGAAAATGAATTAAAAAACTTTTATACCGGCAGCGAAGCCACAACCAATGTTCCAAAAAATGCAGGAGAAGAAATGCTGACCGGCTCTAATGGCTTTGCATTTGCCCCTTCAATTACTACTGATAAAAATGCAATACTCTACATTAATCCGCACGTAACTTTTTACTTCCGACCGGAAGTGCAGATGGTGAGTGAAGAAGGCCTGAATGCCTACGGCGCTGTTACCTGGGGACAGTTTTTTATTTACCAGGGGTTTAATGAACACTGCGGCTGGATGCACACTTCCAGCGCAGTAGATGTAGCAGATATGTATGCCGAAAAAGTATCGAAGAAAAATAATGAGTGGGTATACGAATACAATAAAATACTCAGGCCGGTACTGAAAAAAAATATACCATTAAGCTTCCGCAGTGCAGTTGGCGCTATTGTTCAAAAAAATGTAACGGCTTTTTTTACCCCGCATGGCCCGGTAATGGCTAAGCGTAAAGGGCAATGGATAACGGTGAAATCGCACAACCGCTCTATGATGGCTCTAATACAAAGCTGGCAACGTACTAAAACAAAAAGCTTTGCTGATTATAAAAAAGTAATGGCCCTGCGGGAGAATACTTCTAATAACACAGTGTATGCCGATGCAGAAGGAAACATTGCTTACTGGCATGGCAATTTTATCCCGAAAAGAGACACAGCTTTTAACTGGGCAAATCCTGTAGATGGCAGTACCAGCGCAACAGAATGGAAAGGATTGCATACTGTTGATGAAACGGTACATCTTTATAATCCGCCAAATGGCTGGCTGCAGAATTGTAACTCCACACCCTTTACGGTAGCTGGTATAAACAGCCCGCAGAAAAAAAATTACCCCGCTTACATGGCGCCTGATGGAGAAAATTTCCGGGGCATAAATGCCGTAAGGGTACTGGATAAAGAAAAACAATATACGCTTGATAAAGTAATTACCGCAGGTTACGATACTTACCTTACTGCATTTGAAAAATTAATACCTGCGCTGGTAAAGGCATTTGAAAATAATGTGTATACAAACGATACCATGTTTAATGAGTTGAACGCTGCCGTAACAATTTTAAAAAACTGGGACAGGCGCTGTGCCGTTAATTCCGTGGCCACCACTTTAGCCGTGGAATGGGGCCAAAAATTAATACCGAAAATGATTAGATCTGATGATGAGGATGATTACCAATATGTAGACCAGGTTACCCTTACCGAAAGATTTGCTGTCAATGCAAAACCTGGGGACTTAGTAGATCCATTAAGAGAAACCATACACGAATTGCAAAATAAATTTGGCGACTGGCAAATACCCTGGGGCGATATAAACCGCTACCAGCGACTATCTGGAGACATTGAGCAAAAATATAGCGATTCAATGCCAAGCATCCCGGTAGCATTTTGCTCTTCCACCTGGGGTATGCTACCCTCCTATTCAGCAAGCTATTTTCCGGGTACAAAAAAACGTTATGGGGTACATGGAAACAGCTTTATCTGTGCGGTGGAATTTGGCAAAAAGATTAAAGCAAAATCACTATTGGCCGGTGGCGAAGCTGGTGATCCTGCTTCCCCGCATTTTACGGATCAGTTAGAAATGTACAGCCAGGGTAAATTTAAAGAGGTATTGTTTTATAAAGAAGATGTAATGAAGCATGCAGAGAAAAATTATCATCCCGGGGAATAATTCCAACAGGATTAAATAAAATATTACCCTCTTTTAGTTTTTACAAAACTGTACATTTATAATAATGATTTAGCTTCAAACTATAATTCTAAAAACTCACAGCATGAAAAAAAATTTGTTAGTATTACTGTGTTCTCTTTTTATAATGCAGGTAAATGCCCAGCAAAAAACTGGTAAGAAAAAAGAAACCCAACCCCTGCAAACTATTTCATCAGCAGCAGAAACAGATTCCACTTTAAGAAATTTAAAATGGCGCAACATAGGCCCGTTCCGTGGCGGGCGTTCGGTGACTTCTACCGGCGTGGTGGGCGACCCGTTAGTGTATTACATGGGCACTACCGGTGGTGGCGTTTGGAAAACTTCTGATGCCGGCGGCACCTGGCAAAATATTTCTGATGGCTATTTTAAAACCGGTTCCGTAGGCGCAGTTGCAGTTAGCGAAAGTGATCCTAATGTAGTGTTTGTAGGTATGGGAGAACATGCTCCCCGGGGCGTAATGACATCTTATGGTGATGGTGTTTATAAATCAACAGATGCGGGCAAAACATGGAAAAAAATGGGGCTTGATCTTACACGCCAGATTGCCAACATCCGCATTCATCCCACTAATCCCGATATCGTTTATGTAGCAGCGCAAGGCGCTATCAATGGCCCTTCGCAAGATCGTGGTGTTTACAAATCAACAAATGGCGGTGTAAGCTGGGAGAAAGTTTTGTATGTAGATGAGCATACGGGTTGTGCCGACTTAAGCATGGACATGACAAACCCCCGCATTTTATATGCGGCCATGTGGGAGTATCAACGTTTACCCTGGGAAATAAAAAGCGGGGGCAAAGGAAGTGGCTTATATAAATCAACAGATGCGGGAGAAACATGGACAAAAATTGAAAAGGGTTTGCCAAAAGAAAAAGGCAAGATGGCCGTTGGTGTAAGCCGTGCTAATGCTGATAAAGTGTATGCATTGGTAGAAGGTGATACGCAAAAAGAAGAAGGTGGTTTATTTGTAAGTAACGATGCAGGAAAAAACTGGAACAGGATAAGTAAAGATCATCGGCTGGTACAAAGGGCATGGTATTATATTGAATTGTGTGCCGATCCGCAGGATGAAAACATTGTGTATGTTTTTAATTCGCCGGGATTAAAATCTATTGATGGTGGCAAAACATGGAGCAACATCCGTGGCACACATGGCGATTATCACCAGCTCTGGATTAACCCGGATAATAATAAAAACATGATCATTTCCAATGATGGTGGTGCGGCGATCAGTTTTAATTCTGGCAAAATATGGTCAACACAAAACAACCAGCCTACTGCACAATTTTACAGGGTAAATGCAGACAACCGTTTTCCTTATTATGTTTACGGCGGCCAGCAGGATAACAGTTCTGTAATGATAGCCAGTCGTAATCTTGCCGGGGGAAATATCAGTGACAGGGACTGGACTTTTTCCGCCGGAGGCGAAAGTGCTTTTATTGCTTTTGATCCGGACAACCCAAGGTATTCCATGGGTGGCAGCTACCAGGGAACAATAGAAGTACACGACCAGGAAACAAAAGAAAGTAAAGGAATTATGGTGGCGCCCATACAATACCAAAGCCTGCAGCCAAAGAATATGAAATACCGCTTTAACTGGAATGCCCCCATTGTAAATTCTCCAAACGACCGCAATGTTTTTTATCACGCCGGTAATATTCTTTTTAAAACAAGCAACAAAGGAATAAACTGGGAAGCCATCTCACCAGACCTTACAAGGCATGATACTTTAAAGATGGGACAAAGCGGTGTGCCTTATACCAACGAAGGTGCAGGTGGCGAAAATTATGCAACCATTGCTTATGTAGCAGAGTCTCCCAATGAAAAAGGCGTGATATGGACAGGCAGTGATGATGGCCTTGTTTATCTTACCCGTGATGGAGGACAAAACTGGAGCAATGTAACACCAAAGGGGCTTTCAGAGTGTCTTGTTAATTGTATAGAAGTTTCACCGCATGATAAAGCAACTGCATACATAGCCACAACAAAATATAAATTCAATGATCTTACGCCGGCAATTTATAAAACAACAGACTATGGTAAAACCTGGAGCAATATCAGCAATGG